>NZ_JAVAMR010000052.1:0-21657 GCF_030731025.1 Microbulbifer sp. 2205BS26-8
TGTTAGACAACTCCGGTTCAAACACCGGACTCAGCACTTGATGCAGTGCCTGTTGAATGAGCCTGTCTAGCATCGTGGGTATCCCCAGTTGCCGTTTACCACCGCCGGGCTTGGGTATTTCTACCTTGCGCAGGGGTTGTGGCTGATAAGTTCCACTCAACATGTTCCGGCCAGTGGGCTTTCAGATTGGCTTTTAACTCACATAACCTTCAGCCCATCTATTCCCGGTGCGCCTTTGTTGCGTCGCACACGGTCGTAAGCATGTAATATATTCGGTCGATCCAGTACCGCAGCAAGAAAATCCTTCGGCTTCTCATGGAAATAGCCCTCACCTACCGTGACGTTTGTCACCTTACTCACCTGCTCACGCAAATACCGTTTACGCCCCTCAGCGGTAAGTGCCTGCAGCTCAGCAGGCTTTTCTGCTACTCATATCGTCATCGGGAGTTTAGTTTCCAATCTGTTCCTCGTGTTTTGCCCTTCAGCTTGCGGTAACCAACCTACTATGGCTTCGGCTGACATCTGTGACTCCATCGCAATATCTCGTAATACTGCTAGCCAGAGGCAGAGCGACAGATCTCCCAAGGTAATGCGCGTGACCTTTCCACTTATACCCGCCGCATCTACGTTCGCAGTTTCTGTGCAAGTATCCGGCTTTGAAGACAATGGACTTCTCACCCACTGCGACCACCTTTTATGCGATTTCTGTTCGTCGGGCCAGTGTTTTGCCTTCAGCTTTCTTCAGATTCCACCTCACAATGGACAGCCTTGCCGTTCGGCTAATCGTTCCCCTTACCGGGCCGATAGGGGACTTTCACCACCAAGTCATCCAACCGCCACCACGCGTATCGGAACAACGCCGTAAGGCGTTACACGCCATACTTGGCGCACCATAAAAAAACCGGCGCGAAGGCTGGTTGTTATCGATTGGGACAAAATCAGTCGACCAGGGCGTACTCCTTGCGCAGAACCTCGATCAGCTCTGCTTTGGGGTTGCCGGACAGTTCGAGCGTCTTGCCGGTAATCTTTTCCGCAATGCCCACATAGGTGGCGGAAAGATCCATCAGCATGGACTCTGGCAACAGGCTGTCACGGGCCAGGGCCTGGCGCTCCTGCATACGGTCCTTGTTCAGCAGGATATCGGCATCCGCAAAGTGATTCAGCAGGGCCTGGCGGAAACCCTCCTTGGAGTTTTCCACCACCTTGCCTGCGCGGTACTGCTCCCCGTCCCAGATACGGGAGGAGTCCGGGGTGCCCACCTCATCCATATAAATGAGTTTTTCCGCTCCGCTGGCATCGGTGACATAACCGAACTCAAACTTGGTGTCGACAAAAATCTGATCGAGCTTTGCCAACTCGGCAGAAATCACATCGAAACCCTCTTTCAGCAGTTTTTCGTAGAGGTTGATATCGTCGGCGCTGTGAAAATTAAACGCCGCAACATTGTCTTCGATATTCCTGCGGGTGATATTCACATCGTCCGCTTCCGGTACGCCGGGAATGTCTTTGAGGATTCCCTTGGTGGAGGGGGTAATCAGCAGCTCGGGCAACTTCTGGTCTTTTTGCAGGCCGTCGGCAATCTCGATGCCGCAGAACATGCGCTCCCCTTTCTGGTAGGAGCGCCACATGGAACCGGTAATGTACTGGCGGGCGATGGCCTCAATCATGACCGGGCGCGCCTTCTGTACGATCCACACCAGCGGGTGCGGAATATCCAGGATATGGCTATCAGCCAGGCCCTGTTCCTTGAACCGCTTGAACCAGTGGTTGGAGATGGCATTCAGCGCCGCACCTTTGCCGGGCACACCGCGCATGCCACCTTCACCGGTCCAGATACAGTCGAAAGCGGAGATACGGTCGGAAATCACCATCACCGCCAGAGGGGCGTCCGGCGCTACCGGGTAGCCTTTCTCCTCAATCAGGCGGCGGCTGTCAGCCTCGGTCAGCCAATAAACGGTACGGACTTTACCGCTGTGGATGGGCTTGTCAGTACGGATCGGCAAGTCATTATTGACCGCCAGGACTTTGTCAGCCAGATTCATGGGCGCTCACCTGTTTGAAGGGACCAACGAAAGGAAAGCGCGGCATTCTAGCAAATGCCGCCACTTGCAGACAAAGAAAAGATCGGCACTAAGTGCGAAGTTTCCGCAATAAGGCCGCTGCGGTAACCTGGGACCGAATCTACAACAGTAATAAAAATGTGTAGAAACACTGTAACGGAAGCGCTACGATCCAGCAGACGCACAATCGCGATGGAATGCCATGCAGTGAGTGCGCAAGGCCTTTAGAAGAAGAGTGGATATGACAAAGATTGCGGTGATCCTTACCCAGGGCTTTGCCGATTGGGAATACGCCCTGATCGCCGGGACCGGCGGCCCGTTTTACGGTATGCAGATCGAGTTCTTCGCCCCGCAAGCAGAGCAGTTACTGTCCCAGGGCGGGCTGACAGTGGTCATCTCCCGCCAACTGAACGAGATCAAGGATTTTCAGCCCACAATCATTGTTGTGGTTGGCGGTACCCTATGGGAAACCACACGAGCACCTGATCTTACCAGCCTACTGTGCACTCACCATAAACGTGGCGGCACCGTTGCCGGAATTTGTGGGGGAACACTGGCACTGGCCAGGGCGGGCATTTTCAATGCCGCAGGCCACACATCGAACAGTGCGGCGTTCTTAAAGCAACACGCCCAGGACTATCGCGGTGAAAAACACTACCGAGAAAGTGCCGCTGCCGTATCTGATCAGGGGGTGATCTCCGCACCGGGAACGGCTCCGGTTTCCTTTACCGCAGCGGTATTTGAAGCCGCTGGTTTGCCAGCGGACACGCTGATGCAATTCAGAGCCATGCTCGCTGCCGAGCACGCTGCCACTGAGCTTGCCGGCTAGAGCCCGGCCATTCACACACCATCCAGCCCAGTTCGCCAGCGGTGCCTGTCTCTGCCAGCACCCGCCGTTTCAAACTTCCGCTCAACCCTGCTCCGGTATCTTCCTGGCCTCCCATTCCGCCTGGTGCTCACTGGTGGGCCAGGCACTCATGATGGCTTTGAGCAGGGTTGCCAGGGGAATGGCGAAGAAAACACCCCAGAAACCCCAGATGCCGCCGAAAAAGAGTACCGCGAGGATAATGGCCACCGGGTGCAGGTTGACTGCTTCGGAAAATAACAGCGGTACCAGCACATTGCCATCGAGCAACTGAATGATGCCATAAGTGAGTATCAGGTAGAGGAACTCATTACTCCAGCCCCACTGGAACAGACCGATTGCGGCTACCGGGATGGTCACCACAGCTGCACCAATATAGGGGATCAGCACACTGAAGCCCACTGCCACCGCCAGCAACAATGCATAGTTCACCCCCAGAAACAGGAAAGCAACGTAGCTGACCACTGCCACAATACCGATTTCCACCACCTTGCCGCGCACATAATTGGCCACCTGGTCATTCATCTCATACCAGATCTGGTGCAGCATGGGGCGCTCTTTGGGTAACAGGGAGGTACACCAGCGGATCAGCTGGTCGGAATCCTTCAAAAAGAAAAATACCAGAATCGGCACCACCACCACGTAAATCAGCAATCCGGCAAAGATTGGCAGGTTGGTCAGGGAGAAGGCCAGCAATGTCTGCCCGATCCCCCCCAGCTCACTGCCGAGGATATCGAAGATCTCGTCTATCTGCGCCGCAGAAATCAGGCGCGGGTAGCGCTCGGGCAACAGTAGCAACAGCTCCTGGCCGCGCTGCACCATATTCGGCAGCTCCGCACCCAGCCGCACCAGTTGGCGCCAGATAATCGGCAGGACGACAAACAGCAGTGCCACAATGGTGCCCACCAACACCACGCAGGACAGGGTCACCGCCAGCCAGTGGGGCACCCGCCAGGATGTCAGTTTCTGCACCATGCCCTGCATCAAAAAAGCGATGACCAGGGCGGTGAGCACAGGGGCCAGTACCACCCCGAGAGTGGCCAGCACCACCAGGGCCACGGCAAGCAGCAATACGAGCAACACCACCTCTTCCTGGCTGAAGTAGCGGTTCACCCAGCTTTTTACAATTGAAAACATAGACTCTCTGGATTGGTTGTTCATTTGCCAGCATATAGCCAATATAGAAACGTATCGTTACGCTGCTCGGCGCGCAGCAGGGTTCTGCCACTCAGAGCGGCAAAGCTGTGAAAATCCCGCCATGAGGCCTCATCCGTGGCCAACACACACAACAGAGTGCCCGCCTCATACGCACCCAGGGCCCGGCGCAGAGCCAAAAGAGGTTGCGGGCATGGCAGGTCCCGCGCATCCACAACCGCAGCCGCTTCCCATTCGGGGGGCGGCTGCGCGGGCGCTGTTTCAGCGGGGGTCAGTGCCATTGGTTACTTGGTCACAGGCTTTGGATTGCTGCGGATTATAGCGCGGAATCCGCGCCAGAAGACGCCAGCGCTTTACGCTTTTTTACCGTGCCGATGGCACTGGGGTGAACCTTATAGGGTCCGCTTGGTCAAATCCTCGACAGTCCAATGGGGTTGCGTATAGAGTTGGACTATAGATCCTTCACGGACAGACTGAGCAGTAATCGAGATGACTGACCCCCAAACCACCCTGCCCCACCCAAGCGATAAACTGCCCCTTCTGCACGGCTTTCGCACCGCCCTCACGGCACTGGGCATCGGGCTGCTGCTTGCAGCCACCCCGATCACCGCCAGCACCGAAAGCGAAGAAATCCGCCTGCCGAAACTGGGGGACAGCACCAGTGGGCTTGTATCCCGCACGCGCGAAAAGGAACTGGGGCAGATGTGGCTGCGCATCTTCCGCAGCCAAGTACGTACCTCCAGCGACGCGCTGCTGCAACAGTACGTGGAAAAAACCGTAAAGGGACTTGCAGAGTACAGCCCACTGGAAGACAAGCACATCGATGTGGTTGTGGTGAACAACGAGACCATGAACGCATTCGCGGTCCCCGGCGGCATCATGGGGGTGCACACCGGCCTGTTCCTGTTTGCAAAAAATGAAGACCAGTTTGCCTCGGTCATCGCCCATGAACTGGGCCACCTGAGCCAGCGGCACTATGCCCGCTCTCTGGAGGCCCAGCGCAACAGCACGATTCCCACGCTCGCCGGTATGCTCGGCGCCCTGGTCATTGCCGCAACCGCTGGCGGCGATGCTGGACTCGCCGCGATAACCGCCACCCAGGCGGCGGCCCTGGACAGCCAGCTGCGCTTCAGCCGCAAGAATGAACAGGAGGCAGACCGGGTTGGTATTGAAACCCTGGCCAAATCCGGCCGCGACCCCAACGCCGCCGGCGAGATGTTCGAGCAGATGCTCAAAGCAACCCGCTACTACCGCCGGCCGCCTGAATTCCTCCTCACCCACCCAGTGACCGAAAAGCGGATTGCCGACGCCAAGCTGCGCTCCCAGCGCATGGCCGATGTCCCCCCCAGCGACAGTCGCGACTTCCACCTGATGCGCGCCCGTATCCGCCTCGCCACCGAGCCCACACCTCAGCAGGCCATCAAACGCTTCCAGGCGGAACTGGATGGGATCAGCGATAACGACGACGCCGCCCGTTACGGCCTGGCACTGGCGCAAATCGCCACCGGTAAACCGGATACGGCTCTGGATACCCTGCAGCCCCTGCTGGACAAAGAACCTTCAAAAGCGGCTTTTGTACTTGCGCGGGCCGATATCGATCTGATGCGTGAAGACTACACCAGCGCCACCGGACGCCTGCAGCACGCCCTCGACCGAAATCCCGGCGACCACGCCCTGACCATGGGCCTCGCCAATGCGCACTTTAAGGCTGGCAACTATCTGGCTGCCGAACGCATTCTGGCCAAATACAGCCGCGTGCGCAAAAAAGATCCCTCTGTCTGGTACCTGCTGGCAGAGACCCATGGCCTGGCCGGAGATATCGTCGGTGTGCACGAGGCCCGCGCCGAGTACTATATTCTCAACGGCGTCTTCGACAAGGCCCTGCAGCACCTGCGACACGGCATCCGCATGACAAAGAACAATTATCAGACCCACGCGATTCTTGAGCAGCGCATGAAAGAGGTCATCAAGATGCAGGAAAAGGCCAAAGAACTGTGAGCAAAAAAACTGCACAGCCGGCGACAACAAGTGCGGGAAATCGCCAGACTATGCTGCCAAGCATTCTGAAGGCCCCGCTTCAACGCTGCCGCTAGGTGGGAGACCCCTCAGGCGGCCAGCAGCTCAGACACTTTTCCCTGTTTCAAAAAAAATGCCAGCCAGTTGAGAAACTGGCTGGCATTCACGCAAATGCGGTTTTTGGGTGGGCGTAAAAGCCGACTTACATCATGCCGCCCATGCCACCCATACCGCCCATACCGCCCATGTCAGGAGCAGCAGCAGGCTTGTCTTCCGGCATTTCCGCAACCATCGCTTCAGTGGTAATCATCAGGCCAGCAATAGAAGCGGCGGCCTGCAGTGCAGCGCGGGTGACCTTGGCCGGGTCCAGGATACCCATTTCCAGCATATCGCCATACCCGCCAGTAGCGGCGTTGTAACCGAAGTTGCCTTCGCCCTGCTTCACTTTGTCTACCACAACAGAAGCCTCATCACCGGCATTGGAAACGATCAGGCGCATGGGCATTTCCATCGCGCGCAGAGCGGCTGCGATGCCGTGGTTCTGGTCTTCGTTTGCGCCAGTGACAGAAATGGCCTGGATAGCGCGAATCAGCGCAGTGCCGCCACCGGGTACCACGCCTTCCTCTACCGCGGCACGGGTCGCATGCAGCGCGTCTTCAACGCGGGCTTTCTTCTCTTTCATTTCCACTTCGGTGGCGGCGCCCACTTTAATCACGGCAACACCACCCGCCAGCTTGGCTACACGCTCCTGCAGCTTTTCCTTGTCGTAGTCGGAAGTGGACTCCTCGATCTGCGCACGGATCTGGGCAACGCGGGCTTCGATATCTTTTACCTCACCCGCACCGTCCACGATCACGGTATTTTCCTTCGAGAGGGTGATGCGCTTGGCAGTACCCAGGTGCTCCAGGGCGGTTCCCTCCAGATCCAGACCGACCTCTTCGGAGATCACGGTGCCGCCGGTCAGGATAGCGATATCCTGCAACATGGCTTTGCGGCGGTCGCCGAAGCCGGGCGCCTTGACAGCAGCCACTTTGACAATCCCGCGCATGCTGTTGACCACCAGAGTGGCCAGCGCTTCCCCTTCCACATCCTCTGCGATAATCAGCAGCGGCTTGGAGGCTTTGGCCACTTGCTCCAGCAGCGGCAGCAGATCGCGGATGTTGGAAATCTTTTTGTCTACCAGCAGAACAAACGGATTTTCCAGTTCGGCAGTCATGCTTTCCTGGTTGGTGATGAAATAGGGAGACAGGTAGCCGCGGTCGAACTGCATTCCTTCCACAACGTCCAGCTCGTTTTCGAGGCCGGAGCCCTCTTCAACGGTGATAACGCCTTCTTTGCCCACTTTTTCCATGGCCTCGGCGATAATGGTACCAACACTCTCATCGCTGTTAGCAGAAATAGTGCCCACCTGGGCAATGGACTTGCTGTCGGCACAAGGTGTGGACAGGCTGGCAATATGATCAACCGCCGCGGCAACCGCTTTGTCGATACCGCGCTTGAGATCCATGGGGTTAAAGCCGGCGGCAACAGATTTCAGGCCTTCGGTTACAATCGCTTGAGCCAGTACAGTTGCCGTGGTGGTGCCGTCTCCGGCGGTATCGGAAGCTTTGGAGGCAACTTCCTTCACCATTTGTGCACCCATATTTTCGAACTTGTCTTTCAGCTCGATTTCCTTCGCTACAGAGACCCCGTCTTTGGTGACAGTGGGGGCACCGAAGGATTTGTCCAAGACCACATTGCGGCCTTTCGGACCCAGAGTGGTCTTAACCGCGTCGGCCAGAATATTTACGCCTTTGAGCATTTTCTGACGGGCGTCGTCAGCGAAAATTACGTCTTTAGCTGCCATGATTCATATTCCTCAGATTCTTTGTGCGAGTAAGGTTAAAGGCGTAATTAGCCTTCCAACACGCCATAGATGTCACTTTCACTCATGATGATCAGCTCTTCGCCTTCCACCTTGAGGGTGTTGCTATCGGCATAGCGACCAAATACAACCGTGTCGCCAACCTTGACAGACAGCGCGCGAACATCGCCGTTGTCCAGTTGCTTGCCCTCACCTACGGCTAAGACTTCGCCCTGATTCGGCTTCTCTTTAGCAGCACCCGGCAGCACAATACCACCAGCTGACATCGCTTCCTCTTCCTTACGGCGCACTACGACGCGGTCGTGTAAAGGACGAATTTTCATGGATAAGCTCTCCATTGAGTCGTTTTAGGGTTTTCCAACATTGGCGGTACCAGCCGCTTTGACCGGCAACCTCGCCCCCACTCTGACCGGCAGAGCCGGGGCTAAAATCAGAGTTGATCCCTATCTATGGGCGCATGAATGGATTTCAACACCCTTGTGTGAAAAAACTGTAGCGAACACTGATGACACTCGATTTTGTGTATTTTTTGACCAGGTTAGTGCTTCGGACGCTGATCTTCGCCGGAGTCGCGCTTACTGCGAGAGAACTCCCCTTCAATAACATGACTGTCGCGTTTGGGCGCATGGGAACCCTGAAAGCCGCCGGGCCGCACAATGGTTACATGGCGTAGAAAGCGCCCGAGCAGCAGTTGGCGCAATCCCGGTACCAAACACGCGAACCCGAGAGCATCGGTAATGAATCCGGGGGTTAACAGCAGAGCGCCACCCACGGCAAGGAAGATACCCTCGGCCATTTCCTGCGCTGGAATTTCGCCGCTGCGCACCTTCTCTTGTGCCCGCATCAGGGTTGAAAGCCCCTGACGGCGCAGCAATGCCAGGCCAACAACCGCAGTCAACAGTACCAGACCGATGGTGGGTAGGGCGCCGATTTCCTTTCCAACAGTGATGAGCACCCACATTTCAAGCACAGGGAGGACTATAAATAACAGTAGTAAAAGGCGCATAGAAAAAATTCCTCACTGGCCGGGCACAGGAGTTACAAAGGGGTTTCAGCACCCTGGCATCCTGTATTAAATGGCGTGGGCAGGCAACTAATTCAAGGGCACCTTTTTCAACATCGCATCAGCAGCAATAAGGAGGGTTTGATGGCAAACGAACAGCAGGATAGCCTGGATGTTCCCGCAATTGGCCGCAGCCGGCATCTGGCGGACGATTTACTGGCAGAGGCAGACATTCGCATAAACGGGGACAGACCTTGGGATTTGCAACTCCATCGCGAGGAGGCACTCGACGAGATCATAGCCCGCCACAGTATGGGGCTCGGTGAGACTTACATGCGGGGAGACTGGGATGTCCAGGCACTGGATGAGTTCTTTTATCGTCTCTTGGCGGCGGATCTGGGCCGACGTATCAAAAACTGGCGCAACGCTTGGCGCGTCTTGCGCAGCTATTTTCTCAACCTGCAGAGCCGGCGCCGCGCTTTCAAGATCGGCGAGCATCATTACAATCTCGGCAACGAATTCTATACCACCATGCTGGACAACCGCCTGACATACAGCTGCGGCTACTGGCCTGGTGCCAATAGCCTGGATGATGCGCAGACGGCAAAGCTCGATCTGATCTGCCGCAAGCTGGATTTGCAGCCGGGCATGAAAATGCTCGACATCGGTTGCGGCTGGGGCAGCTTGATCGGTTATGCCGCACAAAAATACCAGGTGGAGTGTGTTGGAGTCACGGTATCCAGCGAACAGAGTGCCTATGTCAAAGAGCGTTACCCCGATCTCCCTGTCGCGGTTCACTTACAAGACTACCGCGATCTCAACGAGTCGTTCGACCGTATTGCCAGTGTGGGGATGTTTGAACATGTCGGGCGGAAAAATCATCGTACTTTTATGGAAGTCGCCAAGCGCTGCCTGAAAAAAGACGGGCTTATGTTGCTGCATACTATTGGCAAAATCGAACCCGCACCCAACAACCCCTGGATCGACAAATATATCTTCCCCAATGGGGAGATCCCTGCAGCGGGGCAAATTACCCTGGCTGCACAGGGGCTGCTGGTCTGTGAGGACTTGCACAATTTTGGCCCGGACTACGATAAAACCCTAATGGCCTGGCACCGGAATTTTGAACAAAACTGGCCGCGCTTTGCCGACCGCTACGGCAAACACTTCTATCGCATGTGGCGCTACTATCTTCTTTCTTGTGCCGGTGCCTTCCGCGCGGGAAAAATACAGTTGTGGCAGTGGATCTTTTCCAATGACCGGTCCTGGGGCGTAGAGCGCATCTGCTAAAGGGGAGATGGTATTGTGTTATCCCGGCAACCCGGATTGCCGGGGTAACCTGTGCAGCTGCGCCACAGGAGAAAATACCCGTCAGGCAATCCAGTGCCGGCCCTACATAATACTTGTCTGCAGTAACCGTAATCCAATCTTAAGAACTTCTACTCTCTGCAGGATATTCGGTTTTGCCATTCTCGACAGGATCCCCTGCCGACTTACAGCTTTTAAATGCGTATTTGCGCAGAAATCAGCGACACCACTGTAAAAAATGCTCAGCGGTTTTCCGGCAAAGACAACCCATCGGCCGACGGGTTGTCAGTGCACAACTGTTTATTGTGTATCATCCGTACCTCAAGGGAAAATCAAAGTATCACAAACGGATTTCCGGGAATTCAGCAGAGTTTATCCTTATCCCGGTTGTACACATAGACACATAAAGTATTCACTGCGCTCCACCCAGCCACTCCGGTGGGCCACATAACATACCGGCTCATCATCAAATTGGTTTCCATAAATCCAATGGGATGAAGGGTCATTGATCCCTTCGAAAATAATAGATACATCCCTTGTCACCTTACATACTGCCGCCCGCTCACTATCCTGGTCCATATCGCTGCTTTTTTCCTGCTCAGCCCGGGTACCAACCCATATTTCACAGGTTCTGGGGCAGGTTAAGGGACCTGCCCCCTGAATAAAGTTTGGATACCAACCCGCTTTGTATAAATTCATGGATAAATCTTGAATAGGATCCGCCAAACTCGCCATCGAAAAACCGGAAATAACAGCAGCGATTAAGAAATTGAATAGAGTTTTCATGATAAATTTCCTTTTTATGAATGGAGCACCTTAACAGCGCTATAACCTTACCTGAAAATCCAACTGAACCTCAATGAGGAATATCCTAAATCACGTTATTTACCGAACAATCGAACAATCGAACAATCGAACAATCGAACAATCGAACAATCGAACAATCGAACAATCGAACAATCGAACAATCGAACAATCGAACAATCGAACAGATTATCTGAACTCCATTTATTTGCAATGTCTATTAATCTGGTACAAGCGAACGAGCTTACCTCTGCGCCATTAACCAACACTCTCAAGACCCAGCATGGCATTGCAATATAGGGTGTTAATCCGGAAGAACTTACTGCCGGATCCATATGACATCTTTGGGAGAATGGTCAGTCTTGAGCCACTGGAAAATTACTGAAAAATCGGAAAAACGGAACAATATTTCCCACCTTTTTCCTGAATCAAAATTATTTCTGGCGAATCATCAAAACAACCTGTACTGTTGAGCTGTAGTCATTGGAAAGCTCGCATTGCACCCAATCATCCAACCAGGTAAATTTGAAAAACGCTGATTGGGTGCTGGGCCATTGGAATACAACCTCTCTTAAATCGTATTCCAGTGTTGGCAGATGTTCTACGCCATTAAAGCCATGGAATTTAATACTACTTTTGCAGATTCTTTTCACGCTTCAAACTGATTGTCTGCTTATAAACCATCGGATTAGTATCTCAATTTCCGCTGGCTCATTGGTTTTAGTACGGAAACCAAAACTTGGTATTCGACGATATAGATCAAAAATCTGGAATAGGATAGTGACCGATACTATCGATGGTCGACGGTTGATGTTATTGGCCAGCAGGCTAAGATAAAAAAGCGAATATCGCGCGAGCACTTCGGGGTTGAAGGTACCCTGTTCAAAGCCTGTATCTATGCCAAGTGCTTCAACTTGAAAAACAATGCTGCTGATGGACGAACTGCCGCAATACCAACTACGGGAGCAGTCAGATAAAACGCAAGCGAACTGAAGCATGCCAGGAATGGCTGTATTGCATTGGTTTGCTGAAAAATAACAAACCAGACGGCCTGAAAAGGTAACAAAAATACAAGAGTGACAAAAACTTCACTGACAACGCCACCAAACAAGAAATGATGCATTTCAGAAACATGTGGTTTTCAGCAGTTCGCAAGTATAAACCACACTGATATTGACAATCGATTGAGCCCGATCCATCCAGTGGGTACTAAACGACTGTCGATATGTTATCCAAATAGCGAATCAGCATTCGACACCGGTTGGAATATGCCATTGCTTACGAGCTATCTGGATTGCCTGGGGGTCGCGTAACAATTGTGAGCAGCCCGATCTTCCTGCCCGATTTCTCGAGGCAAGAAAGTCAGGACATAACTGTCAATTGAGCTTATGCGATGTCTTAATGTATTTAATAAAAAATGGAAATCAACATGAAACAAATAATACTCATTGTCACGTTATTATTGCCTGGTTTTGCCCTGGCCGTGCCAGACACCTGGATCGAGGTGTTTGATGGGGCAGGTGTTCTGGTGGGCCATGTTACAGAAGTTAAAGTGGGCGGTCAGGGTCACAATACACCCACCGCTGGCTGGGTACGCGGGCTGAGTACCGCAGTGGATCCTGCCACGGGGGGCGAGCTCGGCACCTTCCGGTTTGTGGCGGATATGATGATGGCCACCCACCATAATCGCGTCTATTTCACCGGAGCGGGCTGTGCAGCTGGCGGCGGGCCGATTTATTTTGTGGTCGAGGATGACCCCGCGCCCGCCGATACCATGAATGCGGAAGGCCGCGCGGGTATTTGGATGAATGCGGAGTGGGCAACTGTACCCTTGCCAGCGGGGCCTCTCCCCCCTGCCGCTGCTTATATGGATCCCTTTGGCCCCTGTCTGCCCAATCCGACCGGTGTGCTTCCTGGTGCCGCCTCACAATACCGCATGGGTGCGGGCATTACACGCGCTTATGCGCCGCCATTCGGTGTCATGTAGGCAGGATTTTCACAGCCTTGACCCTCAATCCGCTGCGGACTCTGACAAAACCCGCTGTGCATATCCAAGCAGTAAAACGTTGTGTGGGATTCCCACTCGACCAGCGCATCGCGCGCATGGCCGAGTGGTTTTTTCGGCTCTATACTGTGCATTTAACATCAGGGGCGACAGCACGGGGCAAGGTAATTGGCCTATGCAATGGCAAGTTTAAGTAGGTTGCCAGGCAATATTGAGAACGGTTAGCAGACAGCCCAAGCGGTTGGCAAAACACCCTTCCGACTGCAGTGCTCTCCCTTTCTGACAGAGCGTCTGCAAAAGCGCCCTGCTCCACAGATAGTTCAGTTATAAACCTCTACACTGAACAATGGCTTGAAATACCTTTTTCAAGGTCTGTCAAACCACCATAAAACAGGTATCAACTGAGAGCCTGGATCTGCATAGCAGTCTGAACACCTACTATCATCATTTGCACGCCAATGACTGCCAGGATCAGCCCCATTAAACGTGTGATAATATCAAGCCCGCTCTTACCGACTGCCGATAAAATTTTCGAACTAAAAATAAAACAGAAAAAAGTGATAATACACAGAATCGCAAACACAACTATTGTCACAATGATTTCTGGCCACCCATCTGCAGCCGAATAACTCATTGCTGTGGCAATAGTGCCCGGCCCAGCCAGGAGCGGTACGGCCATAGGGGAAACAGCAATATCGGCACCATCGGTCTTTTGAGACGTATGTAACTTGGAACTTGCTCCCTGAAGCATATGGTAGCCAACCAAAAAGACGATAACCCCTCCGGCAATGCGCAAGGCAGGAAGCGTGATACCAAACATGTGAAAGATGGATTTACCGAGCAGGGCAAATAATAGAATGATGATAAAGGTTATGGTCAGGGCCTTAAGTGCAATTTTAGTCTGCTCAAACTTGTCCTTGTCCCCGCTCAACCCTGCAAATACCGTTGTATTTGCTATCGGGTTCATAATTGCAAAAAACGCCATAAAAACTATTAAGGCGTGTTTAATCAGTGGGGTCATATGGGATTACTCTTCCGAAAAACCAAGAGATCTGCAGTGGTCGCTGTGCGCCTGATTATCCCGATTCCTCTGTATTCTGTAAAGGCGCACCCCCAAACTGCCGGCTGCCCATACCTTGAGAACAAAAAAATCTCCTTCTCTTCAAACACGACGCTCTGTTCACACTGTTGTCCTGGTTACAGGCTGGCCATTGCAAGTTGCCCAGGTATCGCTGTGCCCTTCCTACAGTCCAGTTTCTGTGTATTGGGGTTGTGCAAAACCTGCCAGTCACCCCGCTTCGCTGATACCGCACCTTCCCGATGAAACCCATACACCCGCAGCAATAAAGCCCACAATCCATATCTGTACCCCGAAAAGGCGGCAGCACTGGCCAAGGCGCTATGACTGCTTGGCCTGCAGAGCTGCACAAACCACAGGCACTGGAAACCTGGCCAGCCGGAATAAGCCCTACCACTGCGGATGCACACCGGGTAACTCTCCGGGGCGGGTACAGAATTGACCCGGGTGAATCAGAAAGTCAAAATGATGACACCCGCGTAACGATTTTCCTGGCAACACCGAATAACCAAAATTTTATGCTACCGCATCCAAACTCCCTCCCCGATCCGTCAATAAAACCACTGGCAACCGGCATCCATCGCTGATAGGACTCAACCCGGCGCCAACCCCATGGCCAAGGCTTTGGTTTCCGTGGTGTTATCGGGGCCGATCGACGATGACCGTTGTGGAATTTGGCAATCAGACAAGAAGATATAGATGAAAAACAAATACTTGAGAGCTGCGGCACCGGTCCTGGTGCTGGCAGTGGGTTTTGGGATCGTACAATGGATGTCTGCCGCCAAACCGGCGCCGGAAAAAAAAGAGGAGGAGCAACGCCTGGTATCGTTACTCTATACCGAGGCCCGGGAAGAATCGGTTCTGCTTACCGTCACCACTCAGGGTGTAGTGCGCCCACATACCGAAATAGACCTCACCCCTGAGGTTTCCGGCCGCATCACCCATATTTCCGCCAGTTTCGCCGAGGGCGCCGGGTTTAAAGCCGGTGAAACCCTGATCCAGCTGGACGATGCCAACTACCGCCTTGCGCTGGCCCGAGCCGAGGCCGGGGTAGCGCAGGCCCAAGTACTCCTGCTACAGGCACAGGCGCAAGCCAGCATCAAACGCCAGCAGTGGCTTTCTGCCAACCCGGATAAAGAACCGACGCCCTTGCAGGTCAATGAACCCCAGGTGAAGGAAGCCGAGGCCAACCTGCACTCCGCCAAGGCGGAACTTGCCGACGCAACACGCAACTTGGCGCGTACCCGTGTCAAGTTGCCATTCCGAGGCCGCGTGATCCGCCGCGACGCAGGTGTGGGCCAGTATGTCAGTACCGGCACGCCGCTCGGGCGTGTATTTGCCACTGATCTTGTGGAAGTGCGACTGCCGCTCACCGATTCCCAACTGATGGAACTGGGACTGCCGATGGGCTTTGTCTCCTCGACGGCCCACCCCGGGCCGATCGTCACCTTGTCCGCCCAGGTGGGTCAGACCCAGCGCCAGTGGCGGGGACGCATCGTGCGCACCCAGGCGGCCATCGACCAGCAAACGCGTTTGATATACGCCATCGCAGAAGTGCGCGACCCCTATGGCAAAGGGGCCAGCGACGGGGTACCCCTGGCAGCAGGACTGTTTGTGACCGCACAGGCAGAAGGTGTACAGGCACACCAGGCGTTGGTATTGCCCCGGGAGGCTCTGCGCAATGCCGATACGGTATACGTGATAGATGAGAATAACCGCCTGGATATTCGCACCGTAGAGGTAGTGTCCACCTCGGAAAATCGCGTCGTGGTCACCGCCGGCCTGGCCGACGGCGAAAAAGTGGTGACTTCCGCCATTGCCAATGCCGTGGATGGCATGCAGGTACAGCCCGTCACCCAACTGGCCCAAAAATAAAAACGGAAAGCGCGCATGAACAAGTTGATCGAATGGTGGGCGCGCAACAGCGTCGCCGCCAACCTGATGATGGTGGGTATTTTTGTCACTGGCCTCCTCAGCTTTGGCAGCATGGAACGGGAAATGGACCCGCAGGTGCGTTTCCCGGGGCTGGAAATCGCAGTCTCCTGGCCAGGAGCAGCGCCACAGGAAGTGGAGGAACAGATTGTGGCCCGAATCGAAGAGGCCGTCAGCGATCTCGACAATATCGATTGGGTACGCTCTACATCGGCCGAAGGCTATGGCGGTGTCTATATCCTGGCGGAAAGTGATGTCGACTTTCCCCGTTTTATGAACGAGGTCAAAATCCGGGTCGACAGCATCTCCTCTTTCCCCCGCAGCATAGAACCCCCACAGGTACGCCAATGGGTCAACCGCGATGAGTACATCCGCGTTGCCATACACGGTAACCTGGGTGAGCGTGAGCTGAAGCGCCTGGCTGAGCAATTGCGACGCGAAGCCGTCGCCCTGCCCGCCATCTCGGTGGTGGAGCTGTTCGGCACCCGCATGGAGGAAGTCTCCATTGAGGTCAGCGAGCAAGCGCTGCGCCGCTACGGCATGACGTTTCAGGAAGTGGCTGACGCCATACGCACCAGCTCCCTCAACCAGTCCGCCGGTAGCGTGCGCACGGAGGTGGGCACCTACCAACTCAAAGTCCGCAACCAGGCCGATACCAAGCGGGAGTTTGCCGATATTATCGTGCGCCAGACCGCCGATGGCGGCACCATTCGCATCGGCGATATCGCCAATGTTGTAGACGGTTTCGTGGACAACGAAATCCTCGCCACACTGAACGGTGAGCCCGCGGTGCTGCTACAAGTGATGACCACCGAAACGATGGATATTGTCACCGCTTCCGACGCCATCAGCCAGTGGATTGCCGAACGCAGCGAAACATTGCCCACCGGAGCCAAACTGACCCTGTGGACCGATGACGCCGTGGACTTCAAAGGCCGCATGAATACCATAGGTACTTCTGCGTTTCAGGGGCTGCTGCTGGTCTTGCTGGTATTGGTTTTCAGCCTGCGGCCAAAAGTCGCCCTATGGGTGGCGATAGGCATTGCCACGGCGTACGCCGGTGCATTTGTCCTGCTGCCCAGCGTAGGGGTATCCCTCAACATGCTATCCACCTTCGCTTTCCTGCTGGTGCTGGGTATCGTTGTCGACGACGCCATTGTGGTGGGGGAGAGTATCCATACCGAATCCCACCGCCCGGAACACCAGAAGCCAGGTGGCAGCCTGAGCGCCGCGGTACTGGGCACACAGCTGGTGGCCAAACCGGTCGTTTTTGCCGTGGTGACCACGATCCTTGCCTTCCTGCCATGGATCTTTCTCCCCGGTCCCACCAGTGAATTCACCCGCCACATCACTTGGGTGGTGATCCTTGCACTAACATTCTCCCTGGTCGAGTGCCTGTTTATCCTGCCCGCACACTTGCGCAACCTCAAGCCGCGCACCAGGCTCGGCCGGTTTGGGCGTGTGCAAAAGCGCATTGCCGATGGCATTGTCCATTTTGCCCACAGATACTACCGCCGCATTGGCCAGTGGGCTGTGGAACGGCGCTACCTGACACTGAGCATTTTTATCACCACCCTGATGATCGGTATAGGCATGTTTGGCAGTGGCTGGGTGAAGAAAGGCTTTATGCATGAAATTGAATCCGATGAAGTGACTGTCAATGTCGTGATGCCCGAAGGCGCACCCTACAGCCGTGCACTGGAAATACTGACCCAGCTGCAGGACGCGGAAATACGCCTCGAGCAAGAGGTAAACCAACGCACAGACGACCAGGGTGTGCTCATTGAGAACTGGTATACCCGCTCCCGTCGCGACAGTGTAATGGCCATAGTACAACTGGCCCCGCCGGAAGTGCGGGATATGTCCGCCAAAGAGGCCGCCCTGCGCCTGCGGGAGCTGATCGGCGAGATCCCCGATGCGAAAGAGGTTTCAGTACGCTATGCACTCAATGACAGTGGCCCCGGATTTGAACTGTCCATCCGCCACCCGGACCTGGATGTGCTGCGCGCCGCCACCGCCGACCTGGAGGCTCAGCTGCGCACTTATGAAAGCCTCTACGACGTGCACAACAATCTCGAAAGCGCCTCCGAGGAAATCCGCATTGATCTCAAGCCCGGTGCAACCAAACTCGGGTTGACGCTGGCGGAGGTCAACCGCCAGGTGCGACAGGCGTACTTCGGTGAAGAAGTGCAGCGCCTGCCCCGTGCCGGCCAGGACGTCAAGGTAATGGTGCGCTATCCGCTGACTTCGCGTCGCTCCATTGAAAGCCTGAAAGATTTCCGCGTGCGCACCGCAGACGGGCGCGAGGTACCCTTGCTGGCTATCGCCGAGCTGGAATACGCACCGGGCATTAAGCGCATCCAGCGCTGGAACGGCAATCGCGCGGCGCGGGTGATGGCGGACCTGAAAGACGATGTGCGCGGCGACATCATGCAGGACCTGAATGAAAACTTTTTCCCCAATTGGGAAAAACGCTATCCAGGCATTATTCGCGGCGCTGTGGGCCAGGCGGAGGGCCAAAAGAAATTCATTTCAAATGTGCTGAAACTCTACACTACAGCCTTCTTTGCCATGTACAGTCTGCTGGCGATCGCCTTCCGCAGTTATTCCCAGCCGATCCTGATCCTGATCGCCATTCCCTTCGCCTTTATTGGCGCCATCTTTGGCCACGCAGTTACCGGCATGACCTTGGCCATCTTTAGCTACTTTGGTATCGCTGCCGCAGCCGGAGTGGTGGTCAATGACAACCTCGTACTAATGGATCACTGCAACCGGCTGCGCGAGGGAGGCATGAAACCACTCAAGGCGATTGTGGAGGCCGGCGTTGCCCGATTCCGCCCGATACTGCTGACCACGGTCACTACTATTGTCGGCCTGCTGCCAATGATGCTTGAACAGAGTATCCAGGCCGCCTTTCTGCAACCCATTGTGGTGGCGCTGGCCTCGGGCGTTTTTGTGGCCTTTTTCGTCACCCTGCTGCTGGTACCGTCACTGTATGCAATTGGGCAGGATATCAGTGCACTCCCGGCAAGGGTACGAAACCGGATACTGACGATTATGACCGGGAAAATACCCAACAGCCAAACGGCAAACGCTGACTAGAGACCGGCGAATACCGGTGCAGCCAGGGCTGTGCCGGAATCGCGCGCCGCTGCCTAGAACTTGGAAAGGTGAGCCCAGATATCATATGACATCGCAGAAATATCGTAACAATAAAGGAGATATTCATATACCTTAGGTCAGTCTAGATCGAACCCAGCCAGGAAAGAAAGATGGATAGGAATGAAGACATTTTGATATTTAAAAATCTCAGGATAGGAAAAACTGGACCCAGCAACCTCTGGCTTTCATTTGACCGATAAGCTTAAGGATTATACCGCGTATCGAGAAAACCGGAAGGTGGTCACCAGAATCCTTGGGAACTCTAAGCTCGGTATGTGAGATACCGAAAGAGTCCCTGCTAATTAAGAAGCCTGTTGACAGTATCATTAAAGAGCTTTCAGGACATAAGTGGCCATATAGCTTATTGTCTAACCTCAGATTTTCGGCCTAGTTTCAGTATTTGTCAGGAATAGTGAAAGCTCTGGAAAGGTAGTAAAGTGTTTTGCCGGCATAATTTTTCTTTCAACTATTGCCGCTTTATCTCTAGTTTTTATGGGATGGCATCAGAAAAAGAGCATTTAAAGTATCCCACTACGCCTAACCAGGTTAATGAGAGCTGGCGACTTTCCTCATACCCTCATATACACGGGCGCGTAACTTAAATCCTCAAGGTATCAAAGGCACACGATTCAGAGTTTACATCTGGTATCTTGTAGACCGACTGAACGGTAAAGAGCCTCAAAAATCCGCATCAACAGATTACTTGGAAAACACATCAACTGTCTCTTATGATTATCGAGGAATCCCTTTACCAAAAATGAAACATAGCCTTACTATCATTAGGTTATTTTGGAGAAAGTGGCACTAAGGGATTGTCAGAGCCGTTTTCTGTAAAGAATTCAGATCCACAATTCATCCAATGGATATCCTTTAAGGATATTTCCCTCAATTTCTTCCACCGAAATACCATTCACTGGCAATGACGGACAAAATTCCCAATCACTGAATTCATGCTTTAGGTTTTCACGGCAACGATAATTGCGGTCAAAAACAGCGAGTAGAAAATAGCCACAAACCCCAAAATAGCTAGAGGACGTACTGGTAAGGGGTGGCGTTTAAACAGCAAGTAGCACCCAGAAACCAACAGCGCAAAGATCGAGGATGTGTGGAGCAGTACATTAATCAGGGGATGTGAACCAAAGGTTTTATCAAGGAAGATTCCAACGGCTGTCAAGACTAGGGTAATCCCTATCATTAGCCCTGCAGCCCGCAGAGCGTCCGCTTTGGTGAGTGCAATCGTGTTGTCTTTGGCATGGTTAATCATAGTGATTTCCCCCTTGTTTATTTCAAGTGATTCTCTGGCAACTGGTATTGAACCAGGATGCAGCCAGGCGTCCAGGGCACCTGTAAGTAAATCCCATAGAGTGTGCAAGCTCACAGGTTCAGCTTTTAAATATTCGGCAAGTTCCCGGCCGTATCGCCGCTGCCAGGCAGGTGGATAAAGCCTTAACAAGCATTTCATACCGGGCACCCGTCAAGTCGGTTCCGACCAATACGCCCTACTGCTGCCATTGCATCCAAACGCTCACTCAGTGCTTTTTGCCCTGTCGAGGTCAGCTCGTACACGCAGCGTCCATCTATGTGATCTTCAGACTGTGGCCGGATAAATCCACGCGCCTCAAGACGACCAAGCGCACCGTAGAGTGTCCCGGGTCCCGGCTTGTAACCGGTTACTTGATCAATGTCCCGGGCAATCGCATAGCCATGTCGAGGACACTCCGCCAGACTGATAAGAATCAGAACAGCGGGTTCGGTGAATCGGCCGAACTGGTTGAGGTCGTCGCGTTTCGGCATATGCATGACCATGAGTTACGTTTTGCGATATAGTACGTTATACGTAACCTCTGTGCAACCTCTTTAAATGGCCAAAATGACCACTACTAGTCTTGCGCCCTTTGGACACTTTACTGAATGTCAGGGATTGAGTGATTGGCTATCCGCCCTGTCTGTGTCGCGCAGCGGAACGCCCGGCGCATCCTGCACTAGCCACCGGCCACGCCTAAAGCATCACTGCTCTTAACACGACACAATGGCGACACTGCCTGTGCAGTGATCCCGGCTAATGCTTCTCTGCCCATGTAAGGAATACAATCTCACATACAGCGCTTGGGTTATTGGCCCTGTAAGTATCCAGTTGATTGACCTGCCACAAGTCTTAGCGGTATGCATAGTAAATTATCAAACACCAAACAAAACCGATGGATAAAGGTAAAAGTCGATACAGTATATTCCCTTCATCATTACTTTTCGAAGTTGCGGGAACGGTTAAGTCAAAATTGATTTTCAGGTCCTTTTTTAGCTGATCCTCTATTGCTTTTCGATTAACTTTCCATTCCTTTGCTACTCTGAGAGCAGCTCGGATGGAAATGAACGCAATCGCACAGATGATGAGCCCGATAACTGGA
>NZ_JAVAMR010000053.1:0-21162 GCF_030731025.1 Microbulbifer sp. 2205BS26-8
TGCATACTATTTGTGCAGGGAAGGGTTCTACGTGGGTCAAAATTCGATGCAAATCCGGGGGGTTAGTGGGTCAGTTTTAAGTGCAAATCAACACCCCATCCCAATGGGCAGAAAGAACTGGATGTTCTGCTGGGCAGAGTTGGGTGCGGAACATGTAGGCATCATCCAAAGTCTGGTTACTACCTGCAAACTGCACGACATCAATCCGTATACCTATCTCACGGATGTGCTGCTACGTGTTGGCCAGCACCCAGCCAGAGAGGTTGCGGATCTAACGCCGCGGATGTGGAAAGAGAAGTTTGTCCGCAATCCACTGCGGTCAGACATTTATGGTTGGAGCAATAACGCCGTAGAATGAGCGGTTACATTAATTAGTGACAATATCGGGATTATAAATTTACCCATTTCCCGTCAGCGCCTGCATCCGCGCCTGTGCCTTAGAACCGATCTCCCCACCCGCCCTGGCAGCCGTTTGGTAGTGCTTGTAAGCAATCTGGGGATTGCCCTGTTGCTCATAGATATCGCCCAGATAGTAGTGGGCATAAGCGGTATCCAGATAACGCAGCGAACGGCTTAAGTCCCGCTCTGCCGAGGTATAATCATTAAGCGCAGCACTGGCGATTCCACGCTTTAGCCAGTGGGAAAACAGGGTGGGGTTTTTCTCAATCGCACGATCATAGGCACTGCGGGCTTTTGCATACTGTTTCTTCTGCGCCAGCAGGTCGCCTTCCAGAGTGAAGAAAGCCGCTTCCTTGGGCTGTTGCTGTTGTGCCTTGCGCACAAGACGCAGTGCATCGTCATAGTGCTGCTTGCCTGCGGCTTGCAGTGCCTGGTCGTAATGCTTGTAGGCGGGGACATCGCGCTTTAGCTGGGCTATCGCCTTTTGATAGACACCGCGATTGGTCACCCCCCCTTTTGGCAGTGATTGGCTGTGTTCGATATTGGCGCTGACCCGGGACTGCGAGGGCGGGTGACTGGCAAACAGAGCTGCCAGCCCGTTGGCCTGGCGGCCTTCGGACAGCGCCACGAATTTTCGCTGCAGGCGGATGGCGCCCTGGGGATCATAGCCGGCGGCAGCCATGTATCGCATGCCATATTTATCGGACTGCAGCTCATCACTGCGGCCGTAACGCGCAATATAGGCAGAGCCACCCAACTGGCTGCCGGTGGAAATCAGGTCGGCGTAGGCCGAGTCTTTGGTGGCAGCATCGAGAACCGCAAGGCCGGTGCCAAGTAGCTGTTGCCGGGACAGGGCAGTGGCCGAATGCCGAGCGGCGGCGTGAACGATCTCGTGGCTGAGAACGGCGGCCAGCTCGGCTTCATCCTCCAGCAGTACCAGAAGACCGCGATTGATGGCGATTTTGCCGCCGGGCAGGGCCCAGGCATTGGGTACTGCATTGTTCAGTACCACGAATTCATAGGGCAGTTGTGGCTGGTCTGACACTCGTGCTAGTTTTTGTCCCACTTTGCTCACATAGTCCTGCAGGTGGGGATCAATCGTGTACTGGCCGCCCTGTTGTTGCTGATTGATGGGGTATTGCTGCTGTCCTAGGTGCAGTTCCTGTTGAACGGAGATCAGCGAGAGCTGCTTTTCCCCAGTGACTGGGTTCACAGCGCAGCCGCAGACAACAGCCGCTACCAGCACTGCGATGGTAGTGTAAGTGAAGAAGCTAGGGTGCCGCGGGATCATTGCCTGCCTCCCTGTATAATGCTGGGTGTTCCAAGATCCCCCATTGTACACAGTCTGGGAAGAGAGAGGCTATGGCGGCACTTCAGGTCATCGAGTTATTCGCAGGCACCAACCCCGATGGCGAACCGGTGGTGGAGCGCCTGAAGGTACGGATCAATGAGTCGGGCTGCTGTCAGCTGGTGCGCTCCCCGGCTTTTGTCAAAGGCATTGCCAGTGGTGATAGTATCCAGGTGGACAGTGACACCCAGCAGTTTGAGTTGATCAAACGATCGGGCAACCTGGCGATCCGGGTTTTTTGTCGGACAGACAGCGCAGAGCTGTCAGACCGGCTGACCCCGCAATTGGAAAAGCTGGGCGGTGAACTGGACCTTGAACAGCCTCGGGTGCTGGTGTACAGCATCCATGTCAGCTGTGGCTTCGACAAGATTGAGAAAATTCTCAACAATGTCTGTGACGGAGCTGACAGTGTCTGGTATTACGGCAATGTATACGACCCCAAGGATGGTCAGACGCCGTTGAACTGGTGGCAGGATATTCTAAAATCCGGGTAGGTCCGCAAGCCGGCAGAGTCTTTGCCCAGGGGTTGAAGGCGCGAGGTTTTCAGGCGAATCGACCGGATAGCAGGCTGCAGCTTATCTTGGTGCCGACACCAGCAAGACACCGGAGCGGATTGTGCAGCAGTGACAAGTAAGGTATCCGATGTTAATAGTGATTTCTCCAGCCAAGTCGCTGGACTATGAAAGCGATATTCCCACGCTGAATACAACCCAGCCGGATTTCCTGATGGAATCCGCGGCACTGGTCAAACGGTTGCGGGCTTTGAGTCCGCAGCAGATTTCCAGCCTGATGAAGATTTCCGACAAGCTGGGCGTTCTGAATTATGACCGTTTCCAGATCTGGAAGCGGCCTTTCACCGACCGGAATGCGCGCCCTGCCTTGCTTGCCTTCAAAGGCGATGTGTATACCGGCCTCGAGGCTGGAAGCATGGGCAAGCGCGATTTTGCCTATGCACAAAAGCACCTGCGCATGCTCTCCGGCCTCTATGGCCTGTTGCGCCCCCTGGACCTGATGCAGCCCTACCGCCTGGAGATGGGTACCCGGTTTGAAAATACCCGCGGCAAAAACCTGTACGAGTTCTGGGGAGACAGGATAACCCTGGCCCTTAACGAGCAGCTGCACCGCCTGAAGAGCCGCGAGTTGGTCAATCTGGCTTCCAATGAGTATTTCAAATCAGTTCACCCCGACGCACTCGATGCAGAGGTGATTACACCGCACTTCAAGGACTTGAAAAACGACCAGTACAAGATGATCAGCTTCTTTGCCAAGAAAGCGCGTGGCATGATGAGTCGCTGGGCCATCGATCAGCGGGTAAAAAAAGCAGCTGCGCTTAAGGAATTTGCTGTGGCTGGGTATTGCTATAGCCCGGAGATGTCCACCCAACGCGACTGGATATTTATCCGGGACCAGGCGCAATGAGGGATTTATCGCTCCCGGATGCCCCTTCCTGTGCGCGCAATCGGGATCCAATTTTGCAGCACCTGCGCCGCCTGTTGACTGATCGTCAGCGGGTGCTGGAAGTGGGAAGTGGCACCGGCCAGCACGCAGTGTACTTTGCTCCACATCTGCCACACCTGGTGTGGCAGACTTCCGAGCGGGAGGAAATGTTGCCCGGGGTCCGCGCCTGGCTCGCCAGTGCCCCTGCCGACAATCTGTGTGACCCCCTGGCCCTGGATGTCGATACGCCCTGGCCTGCGCTGAGTGTCGATACGGTTTTTACCGCCAATACCCTACATATTATGCCTGGAGAGTCTGTGGAGCACTTTTTTCAACGGTTGCCGTCGGTGTTGCAGCCCGGCGGACTTTTGATTGTCTACGGCCCCTTGAAAATTGCCGGGGCGTTTATCGGACCCAGTAATGCCGATTTTGATCTCTGGTTAAAAGCGCGCAATCCCCTAAGTGGTATTCGCGCCCTCGAGTGGCTGGATCAACTGGCTGCAGATGCGGGCTTCAAGCGCGAAGAGTTAAACTATCTGCCGGCCAACAACCAACTGGTGGTCTGGTGCAGAGAATGATAACAAGGAGTCACTATGCCTGCATGGTTTGAAATATCGGTCATTGTCGTCTGTGCTATTGGCGCTGTGTTCTTTTTTGCCAAATACCGCGAGACCGCCGCCACCCTGCACGAGAGTGAACGCATAAAAACACATCTGTCCAACGACCTGAATCGCTACCGGGACGTGCCCCGCCTGCGTGCCCTGCGCGATGCAGTGCTGGGCAGTAAACCACTACCCACCGATGATGACGGCAATGAGCACTTGTTGCTGCGCGACGCAGACCTGCAACTCCATCACCTGGTTCTACGCAGGGAGGCTACTCCGGTTGACGATGACGACAACATCACCTACACGAAAAATGGTGAGCAGGTGAAGCTGGAAGAGTTGAAGTAATTGCTCTCTGTGGCTAGGGAAAGCCGCGCTAGGTGTTGGCCATCTCTTCGCTGGCTTCCGGTGTGTGGACGGGTTTTGCGGTCAACTTGTGCTCGGGAAAGTGCAACGTGAAGGTACTGCCCTGAGCGGGGGTGCTCTCTATGCTCATCTCGCCACAGTGGCGCAGCAGTACATGCTTAACGATCGCCAATCCCAGCCCGGTCCCACCACTGCCCCGCGAACGACCGGGGTCGACCCGGTAAAAGCGTTCTGTCAGCCGGGGAATATGTACCGGATCTATGCCAATGCCCTGGTCCTGTACGCTGAAATGACCACCACGACGGTCCTGCCACCAACGCAGCTGAATTGTCCCCCCCGCCGGGCTGTACTTCACGGCGTTGAGCACCAAGTTGGCGAAGGCGCTGTGCAGCTCGCCGGCGTTGCCACGGATGCGGCTGTCGGCTTCGCACTGTACCAAGACCTTGTGGCGACTGCCGGTAAAACTGCGCGCCTCCCGCGCAACCCGCCCTATCAGTTCGCGTACATCCACCGGCACATCACCAATCTTGCACTCAGAGGTCTCCAGGCGCGCCAACAGCAGCAGATCGTTGACGAGTGCCGCCATGCGCGCGGCCTGCTCCTCCATTTGCGCCAATGGTCGCTGCCAGGCTGGCGGTGCCACATCACTGCCCTGCAGGGTTTCCAGGTAGCCGGTGATCACAGTCAGGGGCGTGCGCAGTTCATGGGAAACATTGGCGACGAAATCGCGGCGCATTTGTTCCAAATTGCGAAGGCGGGTGATATCACGAACAATGACCAGTGCTTCATTCTGGCCGTAGCGGGTGACTTCCAGCTGAAGTAGAAGGGCCTCATTGCCGGGGGCTGGCAGGGTGAGGGGCTCCCGCACTTCCCCGGCGTCGCTGTGCATGTAACTGACAAAGCCGGGGTCACGCACAAAGTTGACCAGCGACTGTCCGGTATCACTGGCCTGCAGGCCGAGGAGTTCACCGGCGGCGGGGTTCCACCAAGCCAGATTATCGCCGTTCTCCAACGCCACTATGCCCTCGCGCAGGGCATTGGTGCTGTCCTGTACCCGGCGCAACATGGCGTGCAATTTCTGTCTTTCACGGCGGTGGCGGCGCTGTATACGGTAGAAATCGTCGTAGATCTCCCCCCAGATGCCAAAGGTGGAGGGCGGCGGGCCGCGCCGGCCACCGGCCAGCCAGCGATTGAAGCGATGCTGCTGCCACAACAGCGATACCAGATAGACAGCCAGGCCCGCGATCAGGGCAATCGACCAGTTGCCCCAGATGAAACTGAGGATGATGCAGCCCAGGGCAATAAGGACAAAACGCGAAAACTCGCCAATACTGCGATCAAACATAGCCAAGTCGTGTTACCAAACGGACAACAGGGGGGATCGTTTCCTCCCCAACTGAATCACCTCTGGGAATCCGCCCGCTGAGCAATGGGCGTATCGGTGGGGATTCCGCGGGCACCAGTGTCTGCCCTGTGAAATTGTCACACTTTTTCAACAGTTTGCACAGAAAATCGATAGCCGGTGCCCCGCACCGTCTGGATATAGCGGTCGTGGCGGTCCAGTGCTAGGGCCTTGCGCAAGCGGCGGATATGTACGTCCACGGTGCGCTCCTCCACATAGACATTACCACCCCAGACATGGTCGAGCAGCTGGGTGCGGGTATAGGCGCGCTCCTGGTGGGAGAGGAAGAAAGTAAGGAGGCGGAATTCGGTGGGGCCCATATCGACCGGTTGGCCCTTGATGGTGACCCTGTGACTGAGAGGGTCCAGTACCAGATGCCCGGCGCTGAGGGGGTCCTCGGGAGTGGCCGGGCCAGCGCGGCGCAACACCGCTTTCAGTCTGGCCACCAGTTCGCGGGGGGAGAAGGGCTTGGTAATATAGTCGTCCGCGCCGGTCTCTAGCCCTTTGATTTTATTATCTTCCTCGCCTTTCGCGGTGAGCATGATAATGGGCACGGCAGTGGTCAGTTCGTCGCGCTTGAGACGCCGGGCCAGTTCCACCCCGGACACATCCGGCAGCATCCAGTCCAGCAGAATCAAGTCCGGCTTTTCGTCGATAACCAGAGCGTGGGCCTCGCGCGCATTCTCCGCCTCCAGACAACGGTAATCCGCCATTTCCAGTGCCACCCGCAGCATATCGCGCACCGCGGCCTCATCATCGACAATCAGGATCGTTTTACTATGCATTTGTCTGCTATTTCCGCTCTGTTGTCAGGATTTCCCATCACCGCCGGGGATTAAACGGGAATAGTATGACAAATATATGACGATCTCCCCCAGGCTCCCAATGCTGGGCTAATTCAGCAGGTATTGCATTGATATACCCATGAAAATAGCCAAACCCACCCAGTTATTGTTGAGAAAAGCCTGAAAACAGGCAACCCGCTCCCGCTTGCGAATCAGCCACTGCTGGTAGGTGAAGAGTATCGCCACAGCGACCAAACCCAAATAATAGACGGTGCCCAATCCAAAGCGCTGACCGAGGAACAAAAGAGCGATCAATACCAATAGCTGCAGGGTTGCAGTCAAAGCCCTATCCATGTCGCCAAACAGGATCGCCGTGGATTTCACCCCGATTTTCAGATCGTCGTCGCGGTCCACCATCGCGTAGAAGGTGTCGTAGCACAGGGTCCACAACAGGTTTGCTGTGTACAACAGCCATGCCTGGGGGGGGATTTCGCCGCTGACCGCGGCAAACGCCATGGGGATACCCATACTGAAAGCGGCCCCCAGGACTACCTGCGGCAGATGGGTGTGACGCTTGGCAAAGGGGTAGCAAAAAGCGAGCCCCAGGGCCGGCAGCGACAGGGTTATCGTGAGTGTGTTGGTAGTCAGCACCAACGCGAAAGCCACAGCGCTGAGTCCGGCGAATAGCCCCAGAGCCGCACGGGGGGAGACACTGCCGGTGGCGAGCGGACGCCCAGCTGTGCGTTTCACATGGCGATCAATTTCACGATCGGCGAAGTCGTTGACCGCACAGCCAGCTGCGCGCATCAGGATCACCCCGAGCGTAAACACGGCTGACAGGTGCAATCCAGGCCAACCGCCGGCGGCCAGCCACAGCGCGGACCAGGTGGGCCACAGCAGTAGCAGTATGCCAATGGGCTTGTGCATACGTGCCAGCTGCCAGTAGGGCATCACAGCGGGCCAGCGCCGTGCAAGATATTCGCTGATCAAGGCGGATTCTCTCTGTCGTTGGATGCGGTGGCCCTGCTGGGCGGCCCGTCGGGCCGGAAGCTCGAGAGAAAAGTCTCGGCTACCAGCAGTGGCTTGTCCCGCAGCCAGAATGTGGAGCGGCGCCCCCAGGCATTGTCACTCTCCCTATCGAGTGCTGCCAGTTGCAGGCAGGGGTTGCGTGTCAGGTGGTTGAACTCCATATTGCCACGGCGAATGCCGGGCTCGCTGAACAGCAATTCCCCCAGCGGCCGACTGTCCAGACTGCGCAGGTTGCGGGATTTGCCCTGCAGACTGCGCAAAGGCAGGATGCTGCGTGCAAAGACCCAGGGATGGCCGAGACCGTACAACAGCACTTCGCGCACTAGCGCTCGGCTGTGTGTACGCAAATTGAGTGCGCGGCACTCCTCCGCACGGGGCAGTTGCCAGCACTGGCTCAATACCTGCACGCGAAAATCCCCCCGGCTCAGTCGTTTGAGTGCGGCAGTGAGCGAACCGGGGTATTCCAGCCAGGGCAACAGCACCTGTGGGGGCTGAGGGTGGGCCGGCTCAAGCAACTGCCCATGCCAATCGCCAGTGGGTACAAACGGGGATTGGTACAACGATCACTCCGCAATCTGGAAAAAGCAGCATTGTACCTCGCCCGTTAACGGCTGGCCCCCTCCCGTTGCAGTTTTGCTCCCCGTGGTATCAATAGATATAGTGGGCAAAGCATTGAAAACAACGAATACACAGAGAGAAGCTTGCTATGGGGCTTACTACCAGAATTGTGATAGGCATGGTTACGGGTATTGCCCTCGGCCTGTTATTTAATACGCTCAGTATGAGCGGGTTCCCGGGGGCCGGGGTCAACGAGGCGATTAATGTCTACCTCACCGAAGGCTTGTTCGATATCGTCGGCCAGATTTTTATCGCCTCATTGAAACTCATGGTGGTACCGCTGGTGTTGGTTTCCCTGATCAGCGGTGCCTGCGCCCTATCGGAAGGCAGCCGCATTGGGCCACTGGCGGGTAAAACAATTCTGCTCTACATGATCACCACGGCAATAGCCATTACCCTGGCTTTATGCCTGGCTTTGGTATTTCAGCCCGGTGTCGGTGTGAACGAGGCAGCGGCACAGGCAACTGCCGTCTTCCAGCCAAAACAGCCTCCGCCACTCTCCGAGGTGCTGGTGAATATTTTCCCCACCAATCCGGTGGCAGCCATGGCCGAGGGCAATATGCTGCAGATCATTGTGTTTGCTCTGCTGATGGGTTATGCCATCTCCCGCTGTGGTGAACCGGGGCAGCGCATTGCCGCTTTCTTTAATGACCTCAACAGTGTTGTCCTGCGCATGGTCGGGGTGTTGATGGTATTCGCTCCCTACGGGGTCTTTGCCCTGTTGGCGAAGACCTTTGCAGATCTGGGGCTGGCAGGTTTGGTGCAGCTTGGGAAGTACTTCCTGGTTGTGCTGGGGGCCCTGCTGTTACACGCTCTGGGTGTCTATTCACTGATTCTCAAACTGCTGAGTGGGCTCAATCCGCTGGAGCTGCTCAAGAAGATGCGCTCCACCATGGTGTTCGCCTTCAGCACCGCCTCTTCGGCCGCCACCATCCCGGTGACCCTGTCGACCGTGGAGAAGCGCCTGGGTGTTGACAACAAGGTGGCGGCATTCACTATCCCGCTTGGGGCCACCATCAATATGGATGGCACCGCAATTATGCAGGGAGTGGCCACAGTCTTTATTGCCCAGTTCTTCGGTGTGGAGATCGGCTTGATCGGCTATTTGACCGTGATACTCACGGCGACCCTGGCCTCCATCGGTACTGCCGGTGTGCCTGGCGTCGGCCTGATTATGCTGGGTATGGTGCTACAGCAAGTGGGGCTGCCACTGGAGGGGATTGCCATCGTAATCGGTGTCGACCGCCTGCTGGATATGGTGCGCACTGCAGTGAATATTACCGGTGATTCGGTAGTGAGCAGTGTAGTGGCGAAAAGTGAAGGCGCCCTGGACGAGGAGACTTTCTACGACGCCAACTACGAAAGCGTGGGCATCAGCGATTCTAAAAATACCATCGGCGCCCATTGAGTTCCCATCAAGCCTCGGCGAAACGGGGCTTGTTCTGTAACCAGCGCCGGATCAGCAGGCGCCGTATTTCCTGATTGAGTGCCGGGGATGCAGCAATCCTTTGTACCTGCGGCAGTAGCCCGGCATCCCTTTGCAGATCGGCAATCCGATGCTGGATCTCACCGGTCTGGCGGGTGCCGAGAATCTCACCAGGCCCGCGCAAGCGCAGATCCTCCTCGGCGATGGCGAAGCCATCACTGTGCTGGCGCAGGGCCTGCAGACGCGCACGGCCATTGTTCGACAGTGGCTTGCCGTATAAAAGCACGCAGTGACTGGCGATGGAACCCCTCCCTACACGCCCGCGCAACTGGTGCAGTTGCGCCAGACCGAGCCGTTCCGGGTTTTCAATAATCATCAGGCTTGCATTGGGCACATCCACCCCCACTTCGATCACGGTGGTTGCCACCAGCAGGTCCACTTCCCCCGCGGTGAAGGCGCTCATCACCTGTTCTTTCTGTTCCGGCTTGAGGCGGCCATGTACCAGGGCTACCCGCACCCCATCGAGCACCTCGGTCAATTCCAGTGCGGTGGACTCTGCCGCCTGGGCCTGCAAGCTTTCAGACTCCTCAATCAGGGTGCAGACCCAGTAAGCTTGGCGGCCCTCGGCAATGGCAGTGTGCACCCGTTCCATCACCTGATCACGACGATCATTGGAAATCGCCACCGTCTGGATAGGTTGCCGTTCCGGAGGCAGCTCGTCGATGATCGAGCAGTCCAGGTCGGCGAAGGCGGACATGGCCAGAGTGCGTGGAATCGGGGTTGCTGTCATGATCAGTTGGTGCGGCTGGTGCCTGCCGATGGCACCGCTGGCGGCACCCTTCTCACGCAGCTCCAGGCGCTGGCGCACCCCGAAGCGGTGCTGCTCATCGATAATCACCAGCGCCAGGTTGTGGAAAGCCACCTCCGCTTGGAAAAGTGCATGAGTACCCACCACCAGTTGGGCCTCGCCACTGGCCACTTGTGCCAACTGTTCGCGGCGCCGAGTGGCCTTGAGGCTGCCGGTAAGCTGCGCCACCACAATACCGAGGGGCTCCAGCCAGGCGCTGAAATTCAGGCGGTGCTGCTCGGCGAGGATCTCCGTGGGGGCCATAATCGCCACCTGGGCACCGGCGCCAATGCCCCTGAGTACCGCCATGGCTGCGACCAGGGTCTTGCCGGCACCGACGTCGCCCTGTAGCAGGCGCATCATGGGATAATCCCGGGCCAGGTCTGTGGCAATTTCTTGACACACCCGTTGCTGGGCTGCGGTCAGGGAAAAAGGCAGGCGCGCGAGAAAATCCCGCTCCAAGGCGGTATTCACGATCAAGGGCGGCGCAGTGGCCCTGGCGCAGTTGCGGCGGAGCTCCAGCAGACTCAGATGGTGGGCGAGCAATTCCTCCAGCGCCAAGCGCTGCTGTACCGGGTGTAAACCGGCGGCCAGCTGCGCCTGCTGGGTGTCGACGGGGGGCGAGTGCAGGTAGACGAGGGCATCTCTGAGAGGGTAGCGCAGGGCCTTCGGGAGCAGTTCCGAGGGTAGCAGTTCGGCGATGTGGTGGTCCTGCAGTTGCGCCAGCACCTGTTGTACCAGCCCGCGCATGCGCCTTTGGCTCACTCCTTCAGTGAGGGGATACACCGGGGTTAGCGCCTTCTCGGTGGCGGCGGCCGCACCGTGCACTATTTGGGTCTCCGGGTGGCAGAGTTCGAGCCCGGCGTTGCCATGGCGCGCCTCGCCGTAGCAGCGCAGGCGTACTCCGCGGGCAAAGCGGCTTTTCTGCGCTGCGGAAAAATGGAAAAAACGCAGGGTGATGATACCGCTGTTGTCCTTTAGTCGCACCACCAGGCTGCGCCGACGCCCGAACACAATATCCGCTGTAGCCACCTCCCCTTCAATCACCACGTCCTGCCCTGCGTTCAAAGCGGCAATCGAGGTAACCCGTGTGCGATCCTGGTAGCGCAGTGGCAGATGGAAGAGCAAATCCTGCAGGGAGCGAATGTGCAGTTTTTCCAACACCTGGGCAAATCTATCCCCAACGCCCTTCAGGGTGGTAACAGGCTGTTCAGCCAGACTGGTTAGGGCTCGATCAGATGGCACTGGCCGATCGCCTCACGCAGGATATCAATGGCGCGGTGGCGCGGGAAGCTGGCTCGCCAGGCCAGAGCAACGGTGCGATGTGGCCCCGGCGCCGTGAAGGGACGGGTTTCCAGCAGGCCACTGGCGTACTGCGGCGCTGTGGCGGCGGACAGAGGCAGTATGGTAATGCCGAGCCCGGAGGCCACCATATGACGCAGGGTCTCCAAAGAGCTGCCGTCATAAGCGGTGCGGATGCCCCCTCCACCAGCGCGCTTTTCCATGCTCAGTTGCAGGTGCGGGCAGGCCTCGAGGACCTGATCGCGAAAGCAGTGCCCTTCGCCGAGGAGCAGGACATTGTCCTCAGTGAGCTGATCCGGGGAGAGGCTCTCATACTCTGTCAGGGGGTGATCCGCCGGCAATAACACCACAAAAGGCTCATCATAGAGGGGTTGAGTAACCACATCTGGTTCGGTGAATGGCAGCGCGATAATAATCATATCCAGATCCCCCTTGCGCAGGCGCTGGCGCAGGGTGGCCGTATAGCCCTCTTCCACATAGAGGGGCATTTCCGGGGCCAGATGCTGCAGTTGCGGTATAAAGTGTGGGAACAGGTAGGGCCCGATGGTAAAGATTGCGCCCACAGACAGGGGGCTGGCAAGCTGATCCTTACCCGCGCTGGCGATGTCCTTGATTGCCGCCGACTGTTCCAATACCAGCTGGGCCTGGGCGACAATGCGCTCTCCCAAAGGCGTTGCCTGAACCCGGGTCTTGGAGCGCTCAAACAGCGCCACGTCCAGTTCTTTTTCCAGTTTTTTGACCGCGATCGACAGCGTTGGCTGGCTCACGTAGCAGCGTTCGGCGGCTCGGCCGAAATGCTGCTCCTGGGCGAGGGTGACGATGTAGCGCAATTCATTGAGAGTCATAGTAAAGGTAATCAATTATTCTCGGATGATAGATATTATTCATATATAATAGCCGATAGCCAATTTCTGGGCGCACTCTGTAGCCCGAAGTCCAAAATTAGAAAAATTTACCAATTATGAGCGGCCCTAGAGGATTGAGGCGCAAAATTTTGCTATATCTAATGGGAGCACAGCGAGCGGAGAAGCGTGATGGGAATTCTATCTTGGGTCATTCTCGGACTGATTGCCGGCGCCTTGGCGAAGTGGATTATGCCCGGAAAAGACCCCGGTGGCTGGATAGTCACAATGGCCATTGGCATTATTGGTGCCTTTATCGGCGGTTGGCTGGGCGCCCTGGCGGGGATTGGCGGGCCGGTGACTGGTTTTGGTTTTGGCGACATAATAACAGCGACCATTGGTGCAATTATCTTTCTCGCGATTTACCGCCTGCTCAAGCGGCGTGGAAATTAGCTAAAAAAACGGCGCAGTAAGCGGTATGGCGAGGCCGGCGATACCCGCAGCGGTATTTCATGGATGATAGCCCGCAATGGTTTGCGGGATCATTCTGGAGCCTTCCGAAGGTATTGGGCGAACAGGGCTTGAGTGTATCCAGATCTGGGGTTTCTCTGGCAAGACTCTATAAACAGAATCAAGGGAATAAGGCAGATGGGCAGTTTTTTGTACTGTTTGCCGGAAACGATATGACACAACAAGAAAATTTTTGGATCCTTGGGTGTGGCGACCTCGGAGCGCGTTTGGCGCTGAATATAGACCGTGACAAATACACAGTATACGGCATGCGGCGCAACCCGCTGGTGGCTCTGGCGAGCAAGCGCCGCGCTGATGTGGTCAACTGGCGCAGGGGGGACGCCACCAAGGCGAGGGATATAGAGCGATTGCTGGCTGCCAGGGCCGATATTGTCCTCGCCACTTTCAGCCCGGATGAACATACACAAGGCGGTTACCAGCGAGCCTATGTGGAAACCGCCAGCGCCCTCGGGGAGGTAATCCCGCTTCTGCCAAAACCGCCACGGCTGGTACTCTGGGTATCCTCCACCCGGGTTTACGGACAGAGTGAGGAGGAGTTGATTGACGAGTTGACCCCGCCAGTGCCCGGCAGTTTCCAAGGGGAGGCGCTGCTGAAGGCGGAGGAAATCATACGGGCGGCTGTACCCACCGCCTGTATTGTGCGCTTTGCCGGTATCTATGGACCGGGCCGCGATCGCTTGCTGTCACAAGTTCGCGCCGGGCGCTGTGCACCGCCACAGCCGCCCCAGTACAGCAACCGTATCCATGTGGATGACTGTATCGGCTTTCTGCTGCACCTGATCGAGCGGCACAAGCGGGGCTGGACCCCTGAGCCACTCTATATTGTCGCGGACAGCAAACCCGTGCCCATGTACGAGTTGCAGCAATGGCTGGTGAAGGCCATGGGTTATACCAGTGCACATTTGCGCGAGATAGTGCCGACTAGCGAGCGGCGCTCAAAGAGGCTGGGGAACCAGCGCATGCTGGCCAGCGGTTACGTGTTGAAATACCCGGATTACAAGGCCGGCTACGGCGCCCTGCTGGAGGCGGAGGGTTGAGAGGCCGCTGTCTGAAGCTGTCGGCTTCTCCGGCGTTGTTCACAGGTACTGGGGGCGTTTAGGGCACCATCACACCCTCGGCTTCAAATTGTGCTCCCAGGGGCAGCTCCTTGACAGCGACAGTCGCCCGCGCCGGGTAGGGCTCCTGAAAGAATTCAACCATCACCTCGTTGACACAGGCAAAATTGTCGCCGTCGGTGATATAAAGGTTCAGCTTTACAATATGTTGCAGTGTGCCGTTTGCCGCCTCACAGACCGCTTTGAGATTGCGGAACACCTGGCGCACCTCGTCGGCAAAACTGCCGCAAACCATTTCTTGTGACTGGGGATCAATCCCTATCTGCCCGGACAAGTAAACCGTATTGTTGACCTTTACCGCCTGGGAATAGGTGCCTGCTGCGGCCGGTGCCTTGTCTGTTTTTATAATTGCGCGGTTGGGCATGGGGTACTCCTTTACCTGTTGGTATCTGGGAAGGAAAGCGGATAAATATAGCGCGCTTTAACGACAAATGGCAGCGCCATGAGACAGCAAAGCAGAGAGGTTCATCGGCTTTTAAACCGATGCATGGCTGCAGTGACCGGTTCTAGGGACGAGCGATGCGGATGACCGAAGGCAGGTTGCGCAATCGCTTCATGACTCTCGCTAAGTGCACCCGGCCGCTCACTTCCAGGGTCAGGGAGATCACACTATTGTGTGCGTCTTTTTCATCTACATTGATCTGTTCAATACTGGCCCCCTCTTCCGTAATCCGGGTCGCCAGACGTGCGATAATACCGCGTTCGGATTCCACCTCCACGCGCACATCGCCGAGAAAGTCCCCTTTGACATCCGGTGACCAGTTCACCAGCATAAGGTTTTCCGGATGCTCGCGAAAGTCACTGGTATTGCGGCAGGTATCCCGGTGGACGACCACCCCTTTGCCAGAGCTGATATGGCCAATTATGGTATCTCCGGGGATTGGCCGGCAGCAGCGTGCGAAGCTGATCATCATGCCCTCCTGGGCATCGATGGTCAGCGGCGAAGAGATGTGGCTCATTTCAGCCTCTTCACTGTGTGCCGGGGCCAGCAGCTTGGCCGCGGAGAAGGCGACTTTGTTGCCGAGACCAATCTCCTCCAGCAGCTTGTCCAAGGTCGCGCATTTGGCTTCCTGCAGGCCTCGTGCCAGCTGCTCCTGGGTCAGGGCTTCCAGGCGTGTTTCAAACTTGTTCAGGGCTTTTTCCAGCAGGCGCCGGCCCAGGGCGATGGAGTCGTGGTGGCGCTGGTGTTTGAGGAAGTGACGAATGGCACTGCGGGCCTTGGCGGTGACCACAAAATTGAGCCAGTTGGGGTTCGGTTGGGCATTTTTACGGGTGAGAATTTCAACTTTCTGCCCGCTTTCCAGGGGTTGCGACAGTGGTGCCAGACGCTGGTTAATGCGTACGGCCACACAGGTATTGCCGATATCCGTATGAACTGAATAGGCGAAGTCCACGGCGGTAGCACCGGAGGGCAGATCGATAATCTGACCCTTTGGGGTAAACACGTAGACTTCGTCGGGGAACAGGTCGATTTTGACATTCTCGATAAACTCCAGGGAGTCACCTGCGCGCTGCTGCATTTCCAGCAGTCCCTGCACCCAGCGGCGCGCGCGCACCTGGCTGGTACCGCCGGTATTGATGACCTCTTCGCCGGAAGCCTTGTACAGCCAGTGGGCAGCAATGCCGCTGTTGGCCATCTCGTCCATTTCCTTGGTGCGGATCTGTACCTCAATCGGTACACCATGCATCCCCAGCAGCACGGTGTGCAGTGACTGGTAGCCGTTGGATTTGGGGATGGCGATATAGTCCTTGAAATCAGAAATCACCGGTTTATACAGGCTGTGCATCACACCTAGTACCCGGTAACAGGTGTCCACACTGTCCACGATGATACGAAAGGCATAGACGTCCATGATCTCCTTGAAAGATTTCTTTTTGGCGCGCATCTTCTGGTAAATACTGAAGAGATGTTTCTCGCGACCAATCACCAGGGAACTGATGCCCTCCCGTTGCAGACGCAATTCGATGGCGTTCTGGATCTGTTCGAGTAACTCCTTGCGGTTGCCGCGCGCAGCAACCAGGGCAGCGCGCAGGCGGCTGGCGCGCAGGGGATAAATGGCGAAGAAGGCGCGGTCCTCGAATTCGATACGCACATCGTTCATTCCCAGGCGGTGGGCAATGGGCGCGTAGATCTCCAGGGTTTCGCGGGCGATACGCGCGCGTTTCTGCGGTTTAAGCGCTCCCAGGGTGCGCATGTTGTGCAAGCGGTCAGCCAGCTTCACGAGGATAACGCGGATATCCCGCGCCATGGCCAGGGCCATTTTCTGGAAGTTCTCCGCCTGCTTTTCCGCCGGGCTGTCGGTCTCGAACTGGGTCAGCTTGGAGACGCCATCGACAAGATCGGCCACCTCGCTGCCGAATTGCTCCGCCAGTGCCGCCTTGGGAATGCCGGTATCCTCGATCACATCGTGCAGCATGGCCGCAGCCAGGCTCTCGTGGTCCATATGCATACCGGCAAGAATGGTTGCCACTGCCAGGGGATGGGTCACATAGGGCTCGCCGGAGCGGCGCTGCTGCCCGTCGTGGGCCTGCTCGGCATAGAAATAGGCGCGGCGGACTATCTGGATCTGATCGGGAGACAGGTATGAGGAGAGGCGGTGGGCCAGACTATCGATGGTGTGCAATGCCGCGCGCGCCTCTCATATCACTCACTTACACCGGGCAGGGGAATAACCGGGATCAGATTTCCTGGCCGGAGAGATAAGCCGGAGCCGCCATGGCGGCTGGCGTTTCATCTATATCCGGCTCATTGAGGACGCTGGCGTCTACCAGGCCTTCCTCAATTTCGCGCAGGGCGATCACGGTGGGTTTGTCGTTCTCTTCTGGAACCAGGGGGTCCCGGCCGCCTGTAGCGATCTGGCGGGCGCGCCGGCTGCCCACGATAACAAGCTCGAAGCGGTTGTCGACATGCTCCAGGCAATCTTCAACAGTAATACGTGCCATAAACTTTCGGTTCCATTCTCTGTGCCCGCAGGGCAAATTCTGTTCGGGATAGCGGTTATTTTACCGGACTATAGAGTGTACGCAATTCGATCAATCGGCTCAACGGCGCAGCAGTGCCTGCAGCAGTGCCCCGTGGCGCAGTTGCTGCTGCGCGAGGCGCTGACGCTGGGCCAGGATGATAGCCCGCAGCTCTGCCAGGGCCTGGTTAAAGTCATCGTTGATTACCAGGTAATCCGCTTCGACATAGTGTGTCATCTCGTCGATGGCCTGATCCATTCGCCGATCAATCACGGGCTGGTCGTCCTGTCCGCGGCCAGTGAGACGCTCGCGCAGAGCCTCCTGGGACGGCGGCAGGATAAATACACCAACGGTACCAGCGTGCAGGCGTCGCACCTGTGCAGCACCCTGCCAGTCAATTTCCAGAATAATGTCGCAACCGCTGGCAAGGGTCTCTGCCACCGCCTTTTTGGCGGTACCATAGTAATTGTCGCCATACACCAGGGCGTGCTCGAGAAAAGCATCCTGTGCAAGCATGGCCAGGAACTCCCCGCGTGCCACGAAATGGTAATCGACATCGTGTACCTCACCAGGGCGTTTGGTGCGGGTGGTATGGGAAATAGACACCTTGACCTGGCTGTCGCTTGCCACCAGCGCCTTCACCAAACTGGTTTTCCCTGCACCTGAGGGTGCGGACACGGTATAGAGGGTTCCTATTGGCACATCTGGTCCTGTTCATGGGCAAAGCGTGCATTATAGCCCAAGCCCCGGAGTTGCGATGCCTGCAACGGGTGGAACCAAGGTCATGAAAGTGGGATGGGCTAAAAACCCGACCGAGCTTAAGGAGGAAGAACCGGGTGCACAGTTGCACGATACCGTCTACGTGTCTGTTCCCGGCCAGGATACTCCTGTGGGCGCTCAATCACTAGCGACTGCCTGCGACTGAGACGTGCCGCGCATTGCTAATTCCCAGCAAGGGCGACAGTATCCTTTTTATCCGTGATTGCCAGCCACCACCACAGCAGGGCACTGATAAGAATATAGGCAGCGATAAAGAGCGCAAATTTGGGGTTTAGCAGCGGAAGACCCACGGCCAGGAGCGCGAGGCGCAGGGGCTCCAGAACTCTGGCCCATGGGTGCCCGTCCAGGATGCGCCCGTTGACCACCAGGCAGAATACCAGTGCGGTCACAACCGTCAGTAACTGTGCAAAGCCCAGTTGTGTATTGAACCAGAGCAGAGCCAGGCTGGCGGCGGAATAGCACAGATGCTGGATCAGCGCATAGTTGCGTCGGCCGCGGCGGATGTGGGGATCGAAGCGCTGGAAATGCGTGAGATCGGTGGAGGATACGGGCATGGCCGCCTCCGCATCTGCAGGTCGGTAGCCGGTGCGACGAAACCACAGGGTGAGTTTATCTCGCCAACTCTTGGTGTACCACGCATCCAGTGCCATGCGCTTCAGATGCTGCAGGTTGGCCGCCAGAGGATCGAAGGTGTTGAGGGGTTTGCGCACGCCGTAGATACAGGGTTCGCTATCGAGTTCCTCCTGGTAGGTGCCAAACAGGCGGTCCCATAAAATCAGGATGCCGCCGTAATTTTTGTCGACATAGACCGCATTCTGGGCGTGGTGTACGCGGTGGTTGGACGGGGTGATAAAGAACCACTCCATCCAGCGTATCTTGGGAATTTTTTGTGTGTGTACCCAGAATTGATAGAGAAGATCTATGGCACCGGCGGTGATCACCATCTCTGCGGGCAGGCCGATCAATAGTAGCGGCAGATAAAAGACCCAATCGAGTTGCAGACCGCCGCTCGATTGACGCAGGGCGGTGGTGAGATTGTAGTCCTCGCTCTGGTGATGCACCAGGTGCCCGGCCCAGAAGAGATTGAGCTCGTGGCTGACACGGTGTTTCCAGTAGTAGCAGAAATCGTAGGCGATAACTGCAATAAGCAGGTGCCAGCCGTTGGTCATGGACCAGTCGAAGCCCGCCAGCTGATAATAGGGCGCCAGCAAATGGTACAGTGGGATATACACAACCAGGAACAGACTTTTATAGGTCAGCCCCAGGATACGGCTGAGAATACCCGTGCTGAGATTGCCGAGGGCGTCGTTAAGGCGGTAGACCCCCCACCCTTTCCAGCGGTCCAATGCGAGTTCGGACAGGACGGCGATCAGGAAGAAAGGAATGGCCAGGGTAATCAGGCTCACGGTGACCTCTTATGGTATTGGGTAACACTGGATACCGTAATTGTCCTGACTTTGCCACAAGGGCCGCAAGCGGAAAATATATACAGAGGCTGGATTCCGAAATTCATCAGTGTTATCGCCGGGAGATCCTCCACGGGGAGCCGGTGAAATCTCGGAGGACGATACAAAAGCCTTCTCCCAGTTTAAGCCCGCACCGCTTGCGAAGGTCACAACGGGCAGTAGGGCAAAGCGCTGGGTGGGTTTACACAATTCCCTTACAGGATGGCTTCCATCTTCGGCTAACCTCAGAAAACGACTCAGTGATCACGATCCAGTTGAAATTTCCGTGTTTTCAGTGATCCCCATGCGCAAGCCCAGTGAGGATGGCGCTGGGTGTTACTCGATATGTACCTATTTGTTGAGCGGAAAATGATAATGCAATAAAAACAATAAGTTATCGAAAATATTGGCTTTTATTTCCTCATTTGCTACCCGATGTACTACCCGTTTGGCAAAAGTCTAAGTGTTTTTGTTACTTTGTGATGGTTACCGTAAGTGGGGTCGAAGATTTTTCTTGGTGCTGGTAGTGAGGTCAAAAAGAAGGGAGCAAACGCTTGAAGATATTAAGTATTGAGTACCAGTAAGCCTGTCTTGGGTTCGGCCAAAAATTCAAGCACGCGGCGCTTATTGGTTTTCATCAAAGTCTCAATGGAGCGCACTCGTACATTGTTGCCAACGTCCAAGCGAATCACCTTAGGCGGTGGCCCGAAGCGGCGCCAGTAATCGACAAAATCCTTGTCTTTGGTGAGCAGTGCTAGGTTGTGCTCTTGAGCGTACTCCCACACACCCTGGAATCTTTGGTGCCTTCGCCCAAGGCGGCCACTTTGGGTACCGCGCGGGTACCCGCAAAATCTCCCGCCAATCGTGCGGCCAACCGATATGATAGGTTCTCATCAATGAGTATCATTAGGCGGCATTTCCTTTGCTCAGGTGAGTAGCAGCATACCCAATTGCCGCACGGATCTTGATTTCATCCAAACTTGGGTAATCGTTGATGATCTCGGTGTAGTTCATCCCGGCACTGAGCATCTGCAAAATGCTCTCTACCGTTATTCGCGTGCCTTTGACGCAGGGTTTGCCCACCATCACATCCGGCTTGCATTCGATCCAGATCTGGCTGTTATCTGGCATTACCCCTCCTCCTCAGTGCTTGCGTAGCGTTGCACAACTATCGAACAATGATTGTATGTCTTTTAATCTGTCTTTTCGAGAGTGGTTAAAGCGGAAATTGCCCGTGCTGGCCTCACTGGTGCTCAGGCAGCAGCACTACTCGGCTATAAATCTAGCCGCCAGGTGCGTAAGCTGACCGGCGGAGAAAAAAACATTTCTTATGCAATGTGGCGGCTGCTGTGTATCTATAGCGGTAGCATCGTGGCGGATACCCGAGCCACATATAAACCGAAGGCATGTGAACCCAAAGCTAGTGAGTGTGATAGCTGACAGCCAACTCAGCCTTATACACCCCGAACTCGTTTTCCAGAACAAACCGGTAGTCGGCACCCTGCCCAAGATACATGGCGGGCAGCTGGCCAAATCTGTCCACCTTCAATGGTTGTGAATGGATTAACCGAAAGTTGGAATCCGCATATACATCGACGGGAAGATCAGTTCCGGCGGCATAGGCGCGTACCCGCCAGCCTGGCTGGATGATGGCGCCGTGGCTTAACCCCTCCATTGAGGGGAGGGCGAATTGCTCCTGAGAGCCAATTGCTGGGGCTATCTGTAGCGCCTGGTCCTCAACTTGGGCGCTATCCACAAACAGCAGTGGCGGCGCCTCTGCGGATTCCTGGGCGGTCCCTATGGTTACAGTCAGCATCACACGGACCTGAAGAAGCCAGCGGCGTTGACCTGGGCGAGCAAGTCTGAGCCGTCTGTCGTGATTGGGAAATCGTGATGGGTGAGGGGGATAACCTGGTCATCCGTA
>NZ_JAVAMR010000054.1:0-20634 GCF_030731025.1 Microbulbifer sp. 2205BS26-8
TAACAGTTTGACCTTAAGGCAGTAAAACGAGGCCGAAAAATATGTCCTCTTTATGACAAAGTGAATAAATCTTGATTAACAGTATGTCAAAAAGTACAGTGCAATGCTTCCTAAAAAGGGATTGAATTTCGCTTACCTTACCTGGCGACAACTCGCAAGCCAAGCCGGGGGAGCGGATATCAGCTGAATTCAGCGGGCGGGAAACAGTCGGCTCACCAGTACCGGCAGCACTGTTTCTACTTTGAGAATGCGCGACCCTAAATGCACTGGGTGAAAGCCTGCCTCCTGCAGTTTTTCTACTTCATAGGGGATAAAGCCGCCCTCGGGGCCAATGGCCAGGGTGGTTGTTTCCCCGATATCAATAGGACACTGCTCACCGGCAACCGGGTGGGCAAGCAGTTTTCGTGAGCCGGATGTCAGTTCGGGCAGCTCATCCTCTACAAAGGGCTTGAAGCGTTTGCGCAGAATAATGTCCGGCATCCGGGTATCAATAGCCTGTTCCAGTCCCAGCAGGCATTGTCGGTGAATCTTGTCCCGCCCGAGCCAGGGTGTTTGCCAATAAGACTTCTCCACGCGGAAGCTGTTGATCAGAATTAGCTTTTTCACACCCAGTGCTGTGACATGCTGAATAACACGCTTTAACATCTTCGGGCGCGGTAACGCCAAAATCAGGGTCAGGGGCAGTGCAGGGGGAGGGGGATGTTGTAATTCTACCTTGAGCTCCACACACTGGTCGGTGAGTGTGGTGATTGTTCCAAAACCGATATCGCCATTTAATAGCCCAACGCGCAACCGCTGGCCGGGCTCGGCCCTGTGTACCTGGATAATATGTTCCAGCCTGCGACCGCTCAGGCGGACAAGTCCGGCACTGATGAAATCCGTTTCTTGTAAAACAATCAGGTTCAAGATCGGCCAGCCTCGAATTGTTGCACTCAATCACTCCGGGTATGCGATGACCCAGATCACTGCTGTGCAGTGGCGATGGCCCCTTTGCCCAGCCCCTCGTAAGCGCGCACGGTAATTTCCTTGCCCGGTAATTCCGCGGCCAGGGTATTGGCAATATATTGGGCCAGTTGTTCGACGGTAGTATCGCAGTCAATAACTGCACAACAGCGCGAGGGAAGCGCCAGGGTGAAACGCCCCTGTTGCGCCTGGTAAGCAAACCGCAGGGTTTTTGCACCACCCGCTGTCTGTAAATCCTCGCGCGTGCCCAAATAAATATCCCTCCAGCGCTGAGCCCATTGCTGCTCCAGTGCTCTGTTGCGTTGTCCCCCGATGAACACCTGGATACGGGAGCGGTGGCCGTGGGCGATGCGCTGGCAGTTGCCCGGATGCTTTTTCAGTCCGTGGCTGTAATGGTAAAAGGCGCCCTCGATCGTCTCTGCATCGAAGCAGAGCTTCAATTGATCGACATGGGTCGGGAAAGCGCCCGTCAGTTGCTGCACACTCCAGCTTGCAACCGCCTGTGGGTGAATGCTCTCTGTTTCTACCAGTGCAAAAGCCTGTTCCGGGCCGGACACCGATATTTGCTCACCGCTGGCCAGTGACCAGATAAGCGATATCTGGCCGCCGTGATTTGCGAGCTCCAGGTCGGGGGACAGGGTGGGCACCAGGAGGCGGTGGTCAAGCTGGTCATCGAGCCAGTGGCGAAGGGTTTTTTTGACAATACCAAAATCGCACACCATGCCCTGGCTATCGAGTGCGCCATTCAGGATGGCATTTGCCAGCCAGGTTTCCCCTACCAGGCCGCGCTGCCGGTCCAGGTAGCTGAAATCAATATTGGTTAAATTGTTGACGAATAGGTGCATATCTCACTCTTCGCATGGGCGGGGTGGTAAGCGAGTATTATAACCCCCTGATGGGACTGGAACTCGTGCCTTTATCCCTCTATAATCGCGCCCTCTTCGGAGACACCGAGGATCGTTGTGGCGGCCCTTCCGGTCCCTTCGCAATGAGAAACTGCGAACCCCGCCAGGCCCGGAAGGGAGCAACGGTAGCAGTGACGTCATGTGCCGAAGGTGTTGCTGGTCGGGCTGCCTCCATTCCCCTTTTTTCACTCCTTTGCCGCTACTTGCCGACAGCGATTGCCTGTATTTTGGTGTTGTGCGCCAGAGAAACCTATTTTCCCCTGTAAACCGCACAGAAAAAGGGATTTTGTGTCGATCTGGACTGAACCTCGGTGTTCCCATCGAAGAAAATGGATCCCTTGTGCTATAAACGGCGACAGTTTTCACACAGCGAATAATAATGTGAGAGGAAGATGAAAAAAGTTGCTTTTGCTATTGCCGCTGCAGTAGTGCTCGCTGCCTGTGACGGCGGTCAAAGGGCTTCGAACCCTGTTGATGAGGCCCAGCCTGCGGAGCGTCCCGCAGCAGAGGCCGATACGGCTGCACTCACGGCTCGGGATGCCAAGGCTTTTCTCGAGGATGCCCAGGTCCGTCTGGAAAAGATGGCCGAAGAGGTGAGCCATGCCGCCTGGCTGGCTTCCACCTATATCAATATGGATTCCCAATATGTGGAGGCCCTTGCCGCCGAGCGCTACACCGCGATGGCGGTGGCACTAGCATCCGAAGCGGCGAAATTTGACAACCTTGACCTGGACCCGGACAGCCGTCGCAAACTCACCCTGTTGAAACAGGGATTGGTGTTCCCCGCCCCTAAAGACCCCGAGCTGACCGCTGAGCTTGCACAGATTGGTTCAAAAATGCAGGGTATGTACGGTGCCGGTAAATACTGCCGGGATGCTGAGGGCGCAGAGAAATGCTATACCCTGACCGAAATGGGGCGGGTGATGGCGACGAACCGCGACCCGGAACTGCTGAAGGACCTGTGGATTGGGTGGCGCAAGGTGTCCCCGCCCATGAAACCCCTGTATGAGCGGCAGGTTGAGATTGGCAATGCGGGTGCGCGGGAACTTGGTTACCAGAATTTGAGTGATTTCTGGCGCTCCAAGTACGATATGGAGCCCGATGCCTTTGCCGCTGATATGGATGTCCAGTGGAACAAGGTCAAGCCCCTGTATGAAGCGCTCCACTGTCATGTGCGCGCCAAACTGAACGAACACTACGGCGATGCGGTAGTGCCCCCCCAGGGCAAGATCCCGGCGCACTTGCTCGGAAATATGTGGGCGCAGGAATGGGGCAATATCTATGACCTGGTCAAAGACAGGGATATGCAGGCCCCCTATGACCTGACGCAACTGGTAGTCGATTCCGGGATGAGTGAGCGGGATATGGTCAAGGTGGGTGAGGAGTTCTTTACTTCCCTGGGCTTTGAGCCGCTACCGCAAACGTTCTGGGAGCGCTCACAGTTTACCCAGCCCCGCGACCGGAATGTTGTTTGTCACGCCAGTGCCTGGAATATGGATGGCCAGGACGATATCCGTATCAAGATGTGTATCAACAAGACCGGCGAAGACCTGGTGACCATTCACCACGAACTGGGGCACAACTTTTACCAGCGCATCTACAAGGACCAGCCTTTCCTCTATAAAGAGGGCGCCAATGACGGCTTTCATGAAGCGGTGGGCGATACCATTGCGCTGTCGATTACTCCGAAGTACCTCAAGGAAATTGGCCTGATGGACGAGGTGCCGGATGAAAGTAAGGATCTCGGCTATTTGATGCAGCAGGCGCTGGATAAGATTGCCTTTTTGCCGTTCGGCCTGATGGTGGACAAGTGGCGCTGGCAGGTTTTCAACGGAGAGGTGCAGCCTTCGGATTACAACAAGGCCTGGTGGAGCCTGCGGGAGGAATACCAGGGTATCGAAGCCCCGGTCGAGCGCTCGGAAGCAAACTTTGATCCGGGTGCCAAGTACCATATACCGGGCAATACGCCCTATGCGCGCTACTTCCTCGCCCGTATCCAGCAGTTCCAGTTTCACCGTGCGTTGTGCGAAGCTGCCGGTGAGACCGGACCACTGCACCGCTGTTCCATTTATAAAAACGATGAGGCGGGTAAAAAGTTGCGCGCCATGCTGGCCATGGGCGCCAGCAAACCCTGGCCGGATGCCATGGAAGCCCTGACAGGGCAGCGCGACCTGGATGCTTCGGCGATTATCGATTATTTCCAGCCATTGATGGCTTACCTGGAGACGCAGAACCAGGGGCGCCAGTGCGGTTGGGAGCCGGCAGCGGAGCACGCAAGCCCCGATCGATAAGTCTGTTCATCGGGCAATCCAACCAATAGAGCATTCATGGATTGGATAGACGCTGGCAAAGGGGGTCAGCCCGCTGTATTGCTGACTTGTGCCGGATTGCGCCGGCACATTACTGAATAGTCTATCAATTGGCCGAGTGCGAATTTTCAATAACCCCTTCTGAATCCAAAAGTGCCGCATACTGTTCGGTGATGATATTCATATTGCGCAACATCAGGACTGTGGTTCCTGTAATCACATAAATTTTGCGTTTCTCGGATATTTGCATCTCCCCGGTGAAGCTTCGGTTGGCATAGTTGAGGTGGTCCAGCGCTTTGCGCAGATTGTGGTTGATCTCAGGGGTATTCAGGGGGCTGTCAAGGAGTTGGTTCAGTCGGTGAGTGTACTTAACCAGATCCTGTTGCAAGCCGATTTCAGCATCGCCGGGGGAGATTCCCCAGAGTTTTGCCGCGTAGTTCTTGGCAATGCGCTGGGACAGCATACGCTGGCGTCCAGCGATGTTGATCAGTTCAGCGCTATTGTGGTTGGCGAGCCGCTCCAGCTTTACCACGTAGGTGCGGGCGGCCCACAGGAGCCTGTTGCTGAGCCTGAATAATTCGGCCGCCGTGTCCCTGCTGGCCGGTTGCCGGGCAATGCGTTCAAATGCTTCCCATTCCTGCTGTACTATGCGCAGCTGAGGGCTGAGTTTCCCGGCTTTGGGGAAGGCTGACAGTTATCTATGGTTTTGTGCAAACTCCTGTACTGACCGGTTGAAGACTTTTTCATGGCGCTGTATCCCGGGCTGGATACCCTGCAGGATGTAGGTTTGAGCAATACGCTGCGACAGCATTCGCTGCCGGCCCGCCAGGTTAATGGCTTCCCCCATGCCAAAGGCAGAGACATCCAGGCTTAAAACAAACAAGGTGGATATTGCGGGCAGCTTCATGGTTTTACTCTTGTGGTTTTCGCGTGCACTCTTCTTTACCCGGCAATCCAACAGCATGGGCGTAGTCTGTTGGATTGTCGCTCCAGCAATACAACGGCCACTGCCTGGAGTAAGTCGGTATCGCCGCGGTTTGTCTCGGTCCCCATCGGTACCATATTTTTCCGGCAACCATTTTACAGCGGTATTTCATACTCGAAACGAGCGTTGTATGTATAACAAATTCAGCCCGTTTTTTATCTAACCTGTTTTCCCCGTATCGGCACTGCCCGGTATTCTGCCTTACGGGCTTGTTGGTGCGCCCAAGCGGTTATGGCAGTACTGCCGATAAAAGGGCCCTACCCCGGCCGGGGTAGGGCCCTGTTTTGGTTAAATTCAGGCGTTAGAAATGGTAGTTGAGGGAGACCCCATACAGCCAGGCTTCGGTCTTGGTGGTACTACCGTCGAAGAAGGTTGGAACTGGAATTGGAGCTGGAGGAACGGTCCCGAATTGCTGTATTCTCTCGTCATCGCCCGAAAGGTAGGCCACGCCGCCATCAATACTCAGTTTTTCACTGACATGGTAGGTGGCGCCCAACGTGAGCCACTGGCGGTCGCTATCCGGGATGCCCAGTACGCGCCAGGTAATCGGGAGCTGTAAGCCAGTTTGTGCGGCGATCATTTCCGTTTCCTCGCGGTTGAGGCCGTCGCGAGCTGCACTCTCATCAAAGGCGTAACCGGCGCGCAAAGTCAGCTTGTCATTGTAAAAGTACTCCACGCCAATACTGTAGCGGGAGCCGCTCTCGAAGTTAAGCTCTCCGATTATCAGTGGGTTGAATGTTTCACCGGCACCGGGGATAAACGCTTCCAGGCGCTGGAGGTCGTCCCAGTCGGCCCACATATAGCCCAGTGCAATGGCCCACTTGCTATTAAAGCGGTGGTAGAAGCCCAGCTCCAGTGTGTCCGGCAGGTCGAGCGTCACGTTGCCACTGGCATTGTCAAACGGATCCAGTGGGCTTGGCAGCAAGTCGGAATTCACGTTCCCCTTGAGTTTGGGGTCGTATTCCGCATGGTAGGAGATGCCTGCGCGGGTATTCTCGCTGATGCGCCACAGCGCACCCACAGTCCAGCTGACATCCCAGTCATCGCCCTCGATATTGAGGATGGAAGCCCCGGACAGGTCAGTACCCAAAATGGGATCCAGTGCGAAATTTGTGGGGACAGTGGTTCTCAGTCTGGCATCGGCATAAAGAAAATTAACCGATGCGCCAATGCTCAGGGTGTTATTGATATCGTAGGCAACAGAAGGCTGGATATTGACGGTAATCAACCTGGTTTTGTTGGCAATGGGGGTGCCACGAAAACTGTTGGGAAAATCGGTTTCCAGGCCGAAATCGCTGTACAGAGCCAGGCCAAAGGACCACTCGTCGTTGATGGGGGCCGCCAGGTAGCCATTGGGGACCCAGGCGGTGGTGACGTAGTCATTGGCACGCGCTCGCTCAGTATTCGCCAGAAAGATGGGACTGCCATCCGGACCTACCCCAACCGGTACAAAATAGGTGACATCGCCGGCCACATCAATCTCGGGGTCCACGAAGGTGGCGCCGATGGAAAACGTATAGGTGTCAAACAACGCAGAGCCCGCGGGGTTGCGGCCGAGAATTGCAGCGTTGTCGCCGATGGTATTCTCGCCGGCAAAGGCGCGCCCGAGGCCTGAGGTACTGGTTTCAGAGATATAAAAGGCCGCAGCCATGACACCTTGAGATACGGAGCTGATTGCCGCGGCGAGTACTGCGTGTGGTAGGTATTTCTTGTTCATGGAGGCCTATCTCTAAGTCTGCTGATTACTGAAAACCATAAACGGTATTCAAGTGAATGCCAGGCTGTGGAGGAAGGTCATTAGACTTATGCAAGTGCCTTCCTTAATTTCTGAGCAGGTGTCTTACCTGAAATTCCGGCAATATAAAGTCGTATAAGTCAGGAAAGAGATAACTTTATAAAGAGAAAGCAGGCAAAAATCCATCAAATACCGTAAGTTTTTTTTTACTTTCCTGAACAGTGGTTCAATTTTGGCCCGCCGTGACATTTTTTCCATTAATGGATAATTTTGTCAGGCTGATTTGGTACCTTTTGCCATTTTCTTCTCTCTGAACAAGTTTCACCAGAGCATAGTTCCAGCCAGGGGCGAACCACACTGTGGTCTCTCTTGCGGAATCGGCATTTCGAACTCGCCGTACCTTGATAACCTCAATTTCCCCCAGTGGCGTCACCAGGGTTTCAGTGCCCTCCCGGGCGAAGGTGTACTTGCGCACTTTCTTGCCGTCAGCAATTTCATATTGGAGGGTTTCCTTGCCTGCGGCGATATCCAGCGCCAACTGCAATTGGTAGCTCACCTTGTCGAGGATATGGGGTGATACATCCTTCAAATCCCGCTCCGGGTTTGAAACATTGAGCACCATGCCTTTAGTGGGCTCAAAGTTCAGTATGGTGCCGCGATCCCGGCCCAGCCCGGTTCTGCGGTATTCGTAATGGTAGGGGATAATCTGGTCGTCGCGGCGGGTAAAGCGGGAATATTCATTGATATTGGCAAACAGGGTGTTGGTATCAAAATCCAGGCGCCAGTTGTCATCCTGGCCCGTAAGCTTTCGGGTAGCCGTGACGCTGATACCGTTAAAGCGCGCGGTGTAAGTTGCTTTAAAGGGTTCCAGCTGGCTGGCCAGGGATGGGCCGGAAAGCAGGAGAAGAAACAGGAAGGAAACGAAAAAACGCACGGTGAATCTCCGCAAAAACTGACTTTGCTTGAATATTAGTCGGCGGAACTGGCAAAGTACATGCAAGGGCGTTTGCCCCGACAGCGAATGCGCCGGGTTTAACCGCTAAGCCGGATACCGTTGCGCGGTAGCAAGGTACCGTCAAGCAGGGCGCGCTCGCCCTGCATATGCAGGCGATGCTCCGCGAACCAGGTGACAGCCAACGGATAAATCACATGCTCTTGCACCTGGACCCGGTTCGCCAGCGTTTCCGGTGTGTCTTCAGCCTGTATGGGAACTGTGGCCTGGACAATGGGCGGACCGCCGTCGAGCTCTTCGGTGACAAAATGAACAGTGGCGCCGTGCTCGCTGTCGCCGGCCTGCAGAGCCCGGCGGTGTGTGTGTAACCCCTGGTATTTGGGTAGCAGGGAAGGGTGAATATTGAGCAATCGGCCCCGGTAATGACGCACAAATTCCGGGGTCAATATGCGCATAAAACCAGCCAGCACAACCAGGTCTGGTGTTTGGCGGTCGATCGCTTCAATCAGTGCGCGGTCAAAGGATGTCCTGCTGGAAAAGTCGTGGTGATCCACCACCGAGTCGGCGATGCCGGCTGCGGCGGCACGGGCCAGACCATAGGCATCCGGCCTGTTGCTGATGACGCTGCAGATGGAAAATGGTGCTCCGGTTTTGTTTGACGCTGTCAGCAGCGCCTGCAGATTGCTGCCGCTGCCGGAGATCAACACCGCGACTTTGCAGTTTCTTCGAGACATTACAGACCCGCCAGGGCGACGGTTTCAGCGTTTCCGGCGGCAGCTTCAATATCCCCCAAAACAAAGGCATCCTCACCCAACCCCTGAAGGGTTGCGAGTGCGCTGTCGGCCTGCGCTGCGGGTACGCAGATCACCATTCCGATACCGCAGTTGAAGGTGCGGTACATTTCCCGGGCGTCGATATTGCCGGCGTTCTGTAACCAGCGAAAGACCGCCGGCATCTCCCGCCTGCCGACATCCACGCGGGCGCGATACCCCGTGGGTAGTACGCGGGGCAGGTTCTCCAGCAGGCCGCCACCGGTAATATGGCAAAGGGCGTTGATCTGGCAGTTTTTTATCAGTTGCAGCAGGTTCTTGACATAGATGCGGGTAGGGGCCATCAGCGCCTTGGCCAGGGTGATACCGCCGATATCCTCCTGCAGGTTGGCGCTGCGTACTTCGAGTACTTTGCGAATCAGGGAGTAACCATTGGAGTGGGGGCCGCTGGAAGCGAGACCGATCAACACGTCGCCACCGGTTACCTTTCTCCCGTCGATGATTTCAGATTTTTCCACAACCCCGGTGCAGAATCCGGCCAAGTCGTAGTCGTCACCTGCGTACATACCCGGCATTTCGGCAGTTTCCCCACCCACCAGGGCGCAGCCCGCCAGCTCGCAGCCTTTCCCGATACCGGAGACCACCTCGGCGGCAATATCCACATTGAGTTTGCCGGTGGCAAAGTAATCGAGGAAGAAGAGCGGTTCGGCACCGGCAACGACTAGATCGTTGACACACATCGCCACCAGATCGATACCGATGGTGTTGTGAATGCCCAAATCCATTGCCAAACGCAGTTTTGTCCCCACGCCATCGGTACCGGAAACCAGTACCGGTTCCCTGTAGCCGGCAGGCAGTGCGCACAGGGCGCCGAATCCGCCCAGGCCACCCATGACTTCTGGGCGGGCAGTGCGCTTGGCGACATGCCGGATACGTTCTACCAGGGCGTTACCTGCATCAATATCGACACCGGCATCCCTATAGGAGAGTGGGGTCTGTGCGGATTGCGGCTTGGGATTGCTCATGGCTTTTCCTGCGGTGGAACCTCGGAGGGCGCGTATTCTAGCCGGGTCTCGGTTTGGTAGCTACGCCCAGGTGATCTTGGGAGGTGTGATTCGGGGCTTTTGTCTCGAATAAGACTGTTGAAACCTTCTCATTGTGCGTACTCGGGGCTGAGAGAAACGGATGACGCTGATACAATAGCCCCAATTTTGACACTCTCCGTGTATTTTGCTGTCTTGCCCAACAGGAATGACCTGGTACAAGCGCGCGGGGTGGTGCGAAGTTTGGAGAGAAATTCTATGCACAAGCTGCTCCAGCAGGGGTTGGTATTGCAGTTATCTGCACTGTTGCTCGGCGCTTTCATCCTGCCAGTTCAGGCCCGGGTTGTCTCGGACCTGTACGAAGTTGTAGAGCCTGTGTCGAGTCGCGGTAGTACCGATCGAGTGGCAGCTGGCAGCCGGGGCCTTGAGCGGATCTTTGTGCGGGTTACCGGCGATGCCACCATTGGCAACAACCCCGATTTGCAGCCGGTCCTGCAGAAAGCTCAACAGTTTGTTCAGGGTTATCACTACACCAGCGAAGACAACCAGCTCTACCTCCACCTCTCCTTTGATCCCCAGGCTGTCTCCAGGCAGGTACACCAGTTGGGTCTGCCCATGTGGCCCAACAACCGGCCGGGTACGCTGGTTTGGCTGGCGGTGGATACGCTGTTGGATGGGCGCAGTGTTTTGCGCGAAGAGGATACGCCGGAACTGTTCTCCGTGCTGGAGGCCATGGCTATTGAGCGCGGCGTACCGCTGGACTTCCCTGTTATGGATCTTAACGACCAGCGCAATATGCCCCTGGGCGCGCTTTGGGCACAGGACGAACAGGCCGCTGAGCGGGCTGGTCTGCGCTATAGCCCAGATGCCACTTTGATGGGGCGCATACTGCAGTCGTCGGGACACCGCTGGCAGGCCGATTGGCTGCTGGTTCACGGCGGCCGCAGTTACGCCTTCGATAGCAGTGGAGGCTCTATGGAAGAAACCGCGCTGCGCGGCGTCAATCAGATGGCCAATGTACTGGCCAGGCGCTATGCAGTACGCTCCGAAGGGCGGGATGCCCAAATGGGGGCCATTATTATCGAGTTGGCTGGCGTGGACAGCTTTGCCGACTATGTGGAGGCCTTGGCCTACCTGCGGGGGCTGGCGCAGGTAAGCAGCACCAACCTGCTCTCCGTAGAGGGAGATCGGATGCGTATCGCTTTGGCCATTTCAGTGGGATTGCCCAATCTGCGCGATACACTGGCTTTGAATCACAAACTGCGTGCGGATGGGGATACCATTGACCTGAACGGCTATCGTGCACCGCTGGGCAGTGCCGGTAATCCGCTGCGGTACCGCTGGGATTAATATGCGTATTCCGCAACAGCTGTCACTGGGTGTATCCCTGCAAGATGATGCCACTTTCGAAAATTTCTATCTGGCTGAATCGGACCCCAACAGCCAAATAGTGGCCCTGCTGCAATCTTTTGCCAACGGGGAAAACCCTGAACAGGTGGTTTATATCTGGGGGGAGACCGGCAGTGGTGTGAGTCACCTGCTGCAGTCCGTTTGCCAAAGCGCAGAGAGCAGTGGCCGCAGCTTTCAATACCTGCCGCTGGCGGACTTGACGGCGATGGACCCGGCGGCAATCCTGGACGGACTGGAGCAACTGGACCTGGTGTGTATCGATGACCTGCACCTCCTGGAAAACCAGCCCCAGTGGCAAACGGCACTGTTTCACTTATACAACCGCACCAGGGATAGTGGCAGGCAACTGCTGCTGGGGGGGCGCAAGCCTCCCCGCGGGTTGAATCTTGTTCTGGCGGATTTGCAGTCGCGATTCCAGTGGTCTCTGCTGTTCCAGCTAAGATCCATGAATGACAGCGACAAAATTGCCGCTCTGTGCAGGCGCAGCCGCCTGCGTGGCTTTGAACTTCCAGAGGATGTAGCCCTGTATATTCTCCACCGCGCACCCAGAGATACTCGCGCACTGTTTTTACTGCTGGAGCAGCTGGACAGAGCGTCTTTGATGGCTCAGCGCAAAGTCACCATCCCGTTCGTCAAGCAGGTGTTGGATATCTAGCATTTTAGCCACCCCGCTTTTTGCCTTGCATTATTGCGCAGCTTGGGCTTTTTCAGCCTTTTTTATCACCTTGCACTTGTTTTTGCCCGCTTTCCGGCTGACCTTGCCGGTGCTTTTTTTGCTTTGAAATACCTTCCGGCCACTGTATCAAGATGTGGCGGCGGAAGGGTTCGTGCGGGGGGTGCCGCCTGTATTTACTTCCAAAGCCCACAGTTTCGGGACCCTGTTATGCTGAATATTCATAAAATCCTCTATGTGAGCCACGCTGCCGACGATGAAAGTAGCGGTCTGTTGCAGGCGTTTGGCGTTGCGCGCAATACCGGCGCTGTCATAAAGGTACTCCTTGTCTGTCCATCGGTGCCCGAGGGGTTTGAGGAGTTCATTGCACTTTGCGAGGAGGCCCTGCTGAAGCGGGTCAGAAGCGAGATCGAATCGGCCCAGAAGCGCATGAACCTGAATGAAGACCAGGTCAAACTGGAGATCGAGTGCGATTGCGGCCCCCGCCCGGCGGAGCGGGTGATCCGCAGGGTTCTGTCCGACGGATACGACCTGGTGGTCAAGAATGTGGAGGGGCACAATCAACGCAAAGGGTTCAAGGCCATCGATATGGAGCTGCTGCGCAAGTGTCCCTGCCCGGTGTGGTTGTGCCGTCCGATAGAGCGGCCCCAAAAAGAGATCAGAGTGGCGGTAGCGGTAGATCCAGAATGCGGAGCGGCCGGAACCTATGACCTGGCTATTCGTCTGTTGCGCTGGGCGCGAATGCTGGCGGACAGCTGCAGCGGCACCCTGCATATTGTCTCTTGCTGGGATTTTGATGTGGATGAGTATTTGCGCCGCCACTTCCCGCTGAATGCAACTGAGGAAGAACTGGACGAGGCCACTGAAGTGGCCCGTTCCCGGCACCACTCGAAACTGGAAGTGCTGATACGGGCGTCCAATATTGGCGGGGATTTGCAGCTACACCATGTCATCGCCCGCCCGGATAACTATATTCCACTGCTTATCGAGGAAGAGTCGCTTGATCTTCTGGTGATGGGCACTGTGGGGCGGGCAGGGATTCCCGGCTTTATCATGGGCAATACCGCGGAGAATATTCTGCAGAAAGTCAGCTGTTCGCTGCTGGCCTTAAAGCCCAGTGACTTCGCCTCCCCGATTAAAGTCTAAACAGCGTACAAACAGGATTTCCCGGCGCCTTGGCCATGGTATAGCTGGGAGACTCCGGGCAGTCAAAAGGTGACGATATCTGAACAATGGCGATGGATAAAAATAATGAAACAATAGCGAAATGGCCTGTTTACTTGCGCACAACGTTTTTATTCTTCGGTTTGAATCTTTGCGATTGCATTGTGGCAATTTTGACATGGATGTTTTTAACTGCCCAGAGCTGCCAGGCGTGGGTGCATGATCCTGAACCACAGCGCGGGGATACAAGCCAGCAGCATCATACCGGGGTAGCCTGTGGGCATCTGGGGACTGCCCCTATGGTGTCGAAGAATAGGATACTTGCGACTGGCGCGGAAGTGGTGGTCCGAATGGCGCGACAACTCAAACAGGCTCAAGCGGCCAAGGATGTGATTCGAATTCCAGGAGTGTATGGGCATAACCCGTTCGTAACGGCCATCCGGTGTTTGTCGGCGGTTGAGGCCATAATGCTCGATGTAATTGACTGTTTCCAGCAGGAGAATACCAAGTAGCGCCGCCAGGACAAAACAAACTGCAGCTTTGGCACCAAAGAGCCAGCCCATCGAGGCAATGAGCGCAACTTGGATAAGTTGAAATTGCAGCATTTGGTTGGTGGGGCTCCACCAGGATCTGCCGCGCTTGGCCAGCCGCTGCGCTTCCAACCGCCAGGCCGAAACATATCCCTGTGCGATTGAACGCAGCCAAAAGCCGTAGAGGGTTTCTCCATAGCGCGCACTGGCGGGGTCCTGTGGTGTGGCCACATGTCGGTGATGCCCGCGGTTGTGCTCGATATAGAAATGCATGTTGAGGGAAGAGAGCAGCAACAGCTTTGCCAAAGCCTGTTCGAAGCGGCTCGTTCTATGACCCAGCTCGTGGCCGATATTAATGCCAAAGGATCCGCACATCAGACCCATACTGAAGATTGCCCCTGCAAGAGCCCAGGCTTGCAGTGAGGGCACCAGCATCAGGAAGTAGAGAAGAACACCATACTGAACCGGGATAGACAAATACAGCATCCAGTTGAAGAATGGATTGGAGGCAGCGGTATGCTCCTGCGCCGGTGCCAGATTGACGGTCGGTGCGGGCGCGGCGAGTTCCAGTAGTGGCAGCAGCCCGTAAAGATATAGAAGAGGTACAAACAGCCAGAAGCCCCCCTGCCAGAACCCCAGTAGTACCAGTACCGGCAATATATAGGCAAAACTGTATCGCAATGGGTGCAAACGCATGACCAGACCTCCGCCAGGCGCTGAGCGCCTGTTCAATTCGATTTTTTACTATTTTTATAACCGAAATGCCTATGAACCCCAGGTATGCCCGATCCCGGGGACAGCAGAACTGCAGCTGAGTATATCACTCCTACAGTGATACTTACTGATTGACCTAAAGGTCATAAAATTGTTTCGCTGCTTGCCCGACTAATGTCCTTGCAATGCCGGTAGAGCGCTTGCAATGAGTGCAAGGATCTACTCAGGAGGGAAAAAAGAAAAAATAAGCAACCGGCCGCCGTCCGGAAATGACAGGGCCAATCCACGTTGCGCTCGCTGAGTGGATTTATTATCTACGCGGAAAAATGACATACAGGGTAGTGAAGACCGGCGGCAAAAAACCGAAATGACCACTGCAAGTTAAGTATTACTTGTTTTGCCGGTACCCGCGCTGGGCAATCTCTGTTGAGCAATAGTGCTGTACCCCCGCAGTTCTGTAGTATCCGGTGGGTACATGGATTGCCGCGGGAGGGCTGGGTGCGGTGATCGGCAGGTTTTAAGCACTCCCGTGGCAAGCACCGCTTACCGGTAGATATGGGAAAAAACAGGGCCGCCCCTAAGGGCAGCCCTGTGTATTGCACAGAGGCTTCATGGACTGAGCGAACAGCATTGCATGGTGATAGGCTGCTTATCACCGGTCACTCACTGCTGGGCTTTGACTTCCGCCACCCAATCGTCAACCAGTTCTTCCAGTACATCCAGCGGTACTGCGCCGTTGGCCAAAATAGTATCGTGGAAAGCGCGCACATCAAATTTTTCTCCCAGAGCGGATTTGGCTTTCTCGCGCAGCTCGACAATTTTCAGCATACCGATTTTATAAGCGGTGGCCTGGCCCGGTAGGACAATATAGCGTTCAATGGCCTTAACCACATCTCCTTTGGGGTTGGGGGTGTTTTCCACCAGGTAGTTGATGGCATCTTCACGGGTCCACCGTTTGTTGTGGATACCAGTGTCCACCACCAGGCGGCCAGCGCGCCACAGCTCCATGGCCAGGCGGCCGAAGTCGGAGTAGGGGTCCTCATAGAAGCCCAGCTCTTTCGGTACCAGTTCGGAGTAGAGGCCCCAGCCCTCGGTATAGGCGGTGTAACTGCTGTATTTGCGGAACTTGGGAATGTCCGGCAGCTCCTGGGCAATAGACAGCTGCATATGGTGTCCGGGAATACCTTCGTGGTAAGCCAGTGCCTCCATCTGATAAGTGGGCATGTCCTCCATGTTATACAGATTGGCGTAGTAGATGCCAGGGCGCGAACCATCGGGTGCAGGGCGCTGATAAAAGGCCTTGCCGGCGGACTGCTCGCGGAAGGGCTCCACCGCCCGGACATCGAGGCCGGCCTTGGGTTTGGTGATAAATAGTTGGTCCAGTTTGCCCTTCATGGTATTGATAATGGCAGTGGCTTTTTTCAAGTATGCCGCTTTGCCCTCTTCACTGGTGGGGTAGTAGAACTGTTTATCGGTGCGCATGAATTCGAAAAATTCCTGCAGGGTGCCTTTAAAACCTACCTTTTTCATGATCTCACGCATTTCTTCGTGAATACGTGCAACTTCTTTGAGACCGATCTGGTGGATCTCGTCGGCGGTCATGTCTGTTGTGGTGTAGACGCCCAGGCGAAAATTGTAGAAATCCTCCCCATCCGCCAGCTTCCAGGCGCCGTCATCGCTGGTGGCGTCTTTTTCAAGCTGCTGCAGGTAGGCAATCAGCTTTTCGTAAGCCGGCTTTACACGGTTTTTAAGCGCGGCAGTGGCTTGATCGACCAAGGCTTTTTTCTCTTCGACGGCAATATCCAGTTTTTCCACTTTGCCCTTGAAATCTGCCAACAGCGGGCTGTCTGTATCGCCGCCAAAGGGGACGCCGCTGATCAGGTTCTTCGCGTCACTGATGGCATAGGGGAAGGCGAATTTCGGCACAATAGTACCGGCTTTTGCATTTTCCCTCAGTTTCTCTTCCAACTGGGAAAAATACTCGGGCAGCCCATTCAGGCGTGAGATGTAGGCCCTTGCATCGCTTGCGTTGTCAATACGGTGCTGACTGATCAACAGGGAGGCCGCACTGGTGTGGGTGGCATACATCTGATTGACCGGATAACCGTGGTGGCGCCACTTGTAGCCCTCGATATCCTGCTCCAGATTGCGCTTGGCCAGCCGCAGGCTCAGGCGGGTGGCACTGTCCAGTTTTTCGGGGTCAATTGTCTTTAGCTCGGCCAGTTGGCGTTTGTTGATGGCCAGGGTTTCTTCTGCAAACTGCCGGGAGAGATTGTCCCATTGGTCATAGTCCTCTTTTATGCCCAGAAAGGTTTTAAATTCCGGGCTGCGGGACAGGTGTTCCTGAAAAAAGTCCTCGAACATTTGTTTGGTTTGCTTGATGGCCTCCTGGCTCACCTTGGCAGGGTTGTCAGTGGCAGTTTGGGTGACTGCACTCCCCGCGGAAGTCATGGTGTTTTGCTTCGCGGTATTGTCTGTGCCGCGGCTACAGCCACTGAGAATCAGCGCGCTTATAGCCGTTGCAATCAGGGTGGATTTTACTTTCATGGACATGTTCCCGGGGTTTGGATGGTTGTTGAAACTTTGTGCCACCAAACGGGCATTCTTTGAAAAATTTTTCTGCACAATCCCTATTTCATGCGGGATGATCGCGCAGGTCAGCGGGTATTGTGCGCACTCACGCAGCTTTTGGCCAGAGACACAGCGTTGTTGCGGGAAAGGTGGGTCGTAGTTGAATGTGTGGAAATAAAAAAGCGGGCATTGTTGGGCCCGCTATTGGGCGATCTTGCGATCAGGCGAAATTCTGGTTTACAAATTCCCAATTGACCAGGGCCCAGAAGGCTTCTATGTACTTCGGGCGCAGATTGCGGTAATCGATATAGTAGGCATGTTCCCAGACATCGCAGGTCAATAGGGGGGTGAGCCCCTTTTCGGTCAATGGGGTGCCGGCATTTGAAGTATTTAAGATTGCGATTGAGCCGTCAGCTTTCTTCACCAGCCAGGTCCAGCCAGAGCCGAAATTGTTCACAGCACTAGTGGTGAATTCCTCTTTAAACTTGTCAAAGCTGCCAAAGGTGTTGTGAATGGCTTCGGCAATGGCACCCCCGGCTTCTCCACCGCCGTTCGGGCTCAGGCAGTTCCAGTAGAATGTGTGGTTCCAGACCTGGGCGGCGTTGTTGAATACGCCGGCGGAGGAGGACTTGACCACTTCCTCCAGGGACTTGTCGGCGTCGGCAGTGCCTTCCAGCAGGCCATTGAGTTTGTCGACATAGGTTTTGTGGTGCTTGCCGTAGTGATACTCCAGAGTTTCTTCGGAGATGTGTGGTTCCAGGGCATTCTTCGCGTAGGGGAGTTCGGGCAATTCGAAAGCCATGGTGTCTTCCTTCCTTTTGTCTGAGGTTATTGGTGAGGGCATTCTACACGCGCTGAATGCCGGAATTAAGTCGGGGCAGCGGGATAGAGGCAAGTTGGGGCGATTTCCTAAAAGTCAAGGGGAGGGATTTTGTGCTGGCACTACCCGACTGTCGTCTATTCTTACCATTGAGCGCTTACTTTTTCGTCAGTTTTTGGTATAACTGCCGTAGAATTCGACGAATCTGTCTCAAGTTGATTGGCACGAAACGATTGGTTGATCACTACTGGCTGGGGTGATGCCAGACTGACCAGTACTCGACCTACCTGACAAGTCACCGGGTGTAATGATCCATGCAACGCAAAGAGCCCACACTGGACGGCAATGCCGCTATTGAACCATCACTGGACCTCAAATCTTCAGAGCCGCGCGAACAGGTGCCAGAACCCCGGGTTATTGTGGAAAAGCACCGGAGCGGTTTCTCTTTCCTGGGTCTATGTGCGTTGGTGCTCGCTTTAGGCGGGCTCGCTGCATCCGGCTTTCTCTACCAGCAGTGGCAGGCGGGGCGCACACAACTGGCCAATGCAGAAAACCGCATCGCCGATGCGGAAAATCGTATCGCTGAACTGGAGAAGCGCTTCAATCTGTCCGATGAGGAGTCTACAGCCTCTGTAGAGGTGCTAAATGCCAAGGCTAAGGAAAATACCTCTGAGATCCGCAAGCTTTGGGGTGTGGCCTACGATACCAACCGCAAGAGCATCGCAGCAAATAAGACGGCTGCGGCGGCCAACAAAAAACAGGTTGCAGCGCTCAATACGAAGCTGAACGGCCTCGGCGCCAGTGTGAAGAAGATTGCCGCAGTGGAATCTGCCCTGGCAGAGCTGCGCAAGAGCAACACCCAAAGCAAACGCGAGGTGGGTGATAAACTGTCGCGACTGGAGCGTCAGCTGGCATCGGTGCGCAGTGACCTGACCATGCGTGTCGGCGCCAACGAGGAGGCGGTGGAATCCATCGATGCCTATCGCCGCTCGGTCAACAAGGACCTGGTGCAACTGCGCGATGCCATTCGTTCTCTGCAGGCCAGTGAGCCGACGGCCTCCGCCATGTAACCTGAAGCGGGACTTTTGAAAAGGGTGAACCCGGTGTTCGCCCTTTTTTATTGTCATTTATCCAGGTTGCTCAACCGAGCTCTCGGGCCGGGCCAAGACCTCTGTGTTTCGTGTAAAATCGCCGCCCTTGTGACATTAATCGGAGTTGGGTATGACCACTATCTGCCAGGGTGATTTGATCGAAAGCGTGGCCGGCGCGCTGCAATTTATCTCTTACTATCACCCGCAAGACTTCATCCAGGCACTGGACAAGGCTTACCGGAAGGAGGCCAATCCGGCAGCCAGGGATGCCATGGCACAGATATTGATCAACTCGCGTATGTGTGCCGAAGGGCATCGCCCCATTTGCCAGGACACGGGTATTGTCACCGTGAAATTGAAAGTGGGGATGCATGTGCGCTGGGAAGCGGATATGAGTGTGGAGGATATGGTGAACGAGGGCGTGCGTCGCGCCTACCTCAATACCGGGAACCTGCTGCGGGCCTCTATTCTTGCGGACCCCGATGGTGAGCGCAGGAATACTGGTGACAATACCCCGGCGGTGATCCACTACGACATTGTGCCCGGTGATACCGTCGAGGTCTATGTGGCGGCCAAGGGTGGGGGCAGCGAGGCCAAGACCAAGTTTGCCATGTTGAACCCCTCCGACTCCGTGATTGACTGGGTATTGAAGATGGTGCCACAAATGGGTGCCGGTTGGTGCCCCCCTGGCATACTGGGGATAGGCATTGGCGGTACGGCGGAAAAAGCCATGCTGCTTGCAAAAGAATCCCTGCTCGATCCGATCGATATTCAGGACCTGCAGGAACGCGGTGCCGCCAACCGGGCCGAGGCGTTGCGCCTGGAACTGTATGATGCCGTGAACAAGCTGGGTATCGGTGCCCAGGGGCTCGGTGGGCTGACCACTGTCCTGGATGTCAAGGTCAAGGACTACCCAACCCATGCAGCCAATAAGGCGGTGGCAATTATTCCCAACTGTGCGGCTACCCGCCACACCCACTTTACCCTGAATGGCAACGGCCCTGCGCACCAGACGCCGCCCAAGCTGGCAGACTGGCCGGAAATTATCCGTGAGGCAGGCGGCAACACCCGCCGGGTAAATCTGGATTTGGTGACTGCGGAGGAGGTACGGACCTGGCAACCCGGTGAAACCCTGTTGCTCAACGGAAAAATGCTCACAGGCCGTGATGCTGCCCATAAGAAGATGGTGGATATCCTCGCCAAAGGCGGGAAGCTGCCGGTGGACCTGGCTGGTCGTTTTATTTACTACGTGGGCCCGGTGGATCCGGTGCGCGATGAAGTGGTCGGCCCCGCAGGCCCCACCACTGCCACACGTATGGATAAATTTACCCGCACAATGCTTGAGGAAACCGAACTACAGGGCATGATTGGTAAAGCGGAGCGCGGTCCTATAGCGATTGAAGCCATCCGCGATAACCGTGCAGTTTACCTGATGGCTGTGGGCGGTGCCGCCTATCTTGTGGCCCAGGCGATCAAGGCGGCCAGGGTCGTTGCCTTTCCCGAGTTGGGTATGGAAGCCATTTATGAATTTGAAGTGGAAGAGATGCCGGTGACAGTGGCGGTAGACAGCCGGGGTGAGTCGGTTCACACTACAGGCCCACTGATCTGGAAGGCCAAGATTGAAGGAGGCCTGGTGTAAACGCAGCACCTCCTGAGAGTGTTCGGCTCTTCAGGATGTTTGGCCTTTCCCCGGGGGTATTCGCAGAGCTTGTGTATTTTTTTGGCTTTCAAAGGCAGGCGGAGAGACTCCCTGCCCAGTATCAAGCACTGGGCCTAATACTGAATACTGATTCCCGCAGTGACTGGCGAAGCGGTCTGATTTTTCAGCCAGATACAGTGCAAGTGTTCTTTCCCCAGTCGGTGTGGGGGCGGCCAGGGGCTTTGGACAAATTGATCGCTACCAGGTCGAAGGCCGGCTTAAATGGAGGGGCCAGGCTCTTATTGTCCCTGTCCATCAAACCACAACGCCCTTTTCGGTGGCGGCATCATTAAAAAGAGC
>NZ_JAVAMR010000055.1:0-20491 GCF_030731025.1 Microbulbifer sp. 2205BS26-8
CGGTTATGGTTTTACAATCACCGCCGGCCACACAAAGCAAATGGCGGTAAACCACCGTTGATGGTGGCTTAACCTCTACTTTTGGTTGCGGGTAAAAATGAGGGGATTACCCTGCCGCGAGGCCAAAGCGAGACCATTTCGGTTAGCCTGCTTTTCAATCCAGTATAGCGGGCAACACAGATTTTTGATTGATCTATTGAAATTTTCTCTTAATTTGTCGCACTGCGCGGTCATAGCGGTTCTTGTTGTGCATACCTCTGAGCCCCTCGTCATGAAACGTATGCTCAAAGGTTTTCCCCACAGCATCAAGGTGGTCCAGCGCATCGACGGCATTGCCCTTCTCGCCCAGCAAATAGGCCTTGGATATCTCCATTCGTAATTGAAACATATCTTCCAAATGCTGATTGGCATAACAGTCATGATACTTCAGGCATTCATCTAATGAGGCCTGAGTAAATGGATCATATTCAACGATATGATCAGGAATCTTTTTAGTACATTTATATATCGAAGTGGTGAAAACCTGTCCATACCATTCAAAATACTCTGCAAGATAACCCATCGTTATTTTGATCCAAGGTAGCCGGTCAAAGAAAAAGTCCTGATTTATAAAAAATGACGAATCGGGGAGAAGATTTGGCATAAATTGTTGAGTGACATGCCTGTTTAGTGCCGGTGTTTTGCACACATCGACAAAACAGATTTCAATTGCCCGCTTTGGCCAGGTAAAGGTGTTGAAGTCGCCGATATTTAGGTTAATTAGCTCAGTGTACGGTGCAATATTGTCTTTGAGGGTAGGTACGAATGAGTCTCCGAATTTATACCTTACATGGTCGAAATGTCTGACAACATCGGCGCCGTTTGCAGGCGCTGGAAGATAGCCAAGTTCATAGCTATGAATCGGTTTTTCGCCTTCGAGCCAGTTCGAGCCCGGATTTTTCAGATAGGGATTCTCCGTCAGGCCCTGCGCAAGCGCAACGACGGATGAGCCCATAAAGCTCCCCGCATCTATGACAAAACCCTGCGCTTTGTACTTGCTCTTCGCAAGAGAGTATAAAAATTTTCGTTCCGAAATGGACAGCATGCCGGGTGTTTCCAGTAGATGTGCTGGCGTTGGTATTTCGAAATCACTGATCTGCGGATGACAAATACACCCGGCGGAGGTTCTACCCCAACTCATGGTATTCAATCCGATGACCTCCTTCTAGAGTGGTCACGTTTGGCTGGATGCGGACGAGTTTCTTGGGTTTCATCTCGTCCAGTGATAAGCTGAGTTGCCGCCGCTGCGGCAAACCATATGCTCGCATTGCGCACACCACGGTTCGAGCACTTCGCATCAAGCCCGATATTGAGTGGCAATAGGCGATTACTCTAGGTTAGTAGCCGAGCATCCAGTGGTACGCCTTAGTGCACAGGCTTGAGTTGACTCAGCTGCGCCAGATTGTACTACTGTTTGAAGGTGGCGTGGGTTGGATTCGCGGGCCAAATTGTCGCGCGAGTAACAAGCGCAGCCTGCGCGTCCATGCGGGCGGGAATATGAGACTGTTGTCAGTAGCATACTCCGTTCCGGGGAGAAGCGATGGCTCCAAATGGGCCGAGAATTTGCGTAAATCTGTTCAAGCATCTAGGCGATTGGTCTACATTGTCAATGTAGACTGGTATTTTCTGCTGCACTGGCAGGACCGCGCGGAGGCGGCACAACAGTGTGGCTATAGCGTGCATATCTTGGCCGCCTCGACCGATCCCGTTCTCGCCGTGCGCATCGCGGATTTGGGTTTTAAGCTGCACGAAATTCCTCTCTCCCGTCGAAGTCTAAATCCAGTGCGCGAGATTAGCTGCGTGATGCAGCTGTATTCGCTGCTCAAGGATCTTCAGCCCGACCTTATCCACTGCGTCACGCTGAAGCCGGTAGTTTACGGAGGCTTCATAGCGCGCTGGCGCAATATTCCCTGTCTGTCCAGTGTCGTGGGGCTGGGCCATGCTTACTCCAAGGACACGGTATTTTATAGGAGTTTATGGGCGGGCCTGGAGAAACTCATGGGATTTGCCTTCGCGGCGAGGAAGACCATGGTCAGCTTTGAGAATCGTCACGATATGGAGCTGCTGAGATCGCGGCAGGTGCTGTCCGGCTCCCAGGCCGTAATCGTGCCCGGAGCCGGTGTGGATCTGGATCGATTTTCCTGGAGTGAGGAGGTTGACGATGGCAGGACCACCCTGAAAATTTTGTTTGCCGGCCGGCTGCTGAAGAGCAAGGGGCTGGATCAGCTCGTGGCGGCGGTGGAGTCTCTTCGAAGGCAGGGCAAAACCCTAGAGCTGCATGTCGCCGGAATAGTCGACAGCGACAGCCACGATGCGATACCAGGCGATGAGCTTACTCAATGGATCTCCGGAGGAATTATCGATTGGCACGGCCAGGTTCGCGATATCGAGCGACTCATAGCGGATGTCAATCTTGTCTGCCTTCCCACCCGTTATGGCGAGGGGCTTCCGCGGGTCCTGGTGGAGGCGGGCGCGGTGGGTCGTGCGGTGGTTGCTACTGATATGCCGGGTTGCCGCGAGTTTATTCATTCGAATCGAGATGGCTTGCTGGTACCTGCCGGTAACCTAGAGGCACTGGAGAGTGCCATAGGCGCGCTGGTCGATGATCCCGACCGGCGCCGGCAGCTCGCCACCAACGCTCGCAAAAAAGTTGAACAGACTTATAGTAACGAACATGTCATCGCTCAGACTCTCGGCTTGTATGAGGATCTGCTGCGGAAATAGTACCCTAACCTATGGATACAGGGGGCCTGCAATGTCGGCTCGGCGCAGCGGCGAAGCCTCCGAGGTGGCGGGGCTGCGGCGCGCAATGAGCAGGTGTATGCTTTTGCCGCAGGCGAAGATCGCGTAGCTCCATAGACTTGTATTAGGTACGGATGCCCGAATGTTGAAAGACACACTGTCAGAGGCGCGCAGACTGCGAGTAGGCGGCGAGATAGATGCCGCGCTGGACTTGTTGCTGCGGTGTACCCCCGAGAGGCCACACCTATGGCTATCTCTGGAAATTTCAAGGTGCTACCTGCTTCGTGGAGAGATGGACAGGGCCGAGCAAACATTGGCCGATTTCGAAGGGCTAGAGAGTGAACGTGTCGGCCTCGTCATGCAATACGGCCGAATTCGTGAACAAAGGGGCGAGTTGCAGGCCGCCGCAGACCACTATCGCAGGGCCCTTCTTCTGGACTCCGATAGCACTACCGCCGCCCGATGTCTTGAACGAGTGCAGGCCACGCTGGACGCCGAGGCCCACCGCGTGTCCCTTGAAAGTCTGGTCGATGAGATTGAACGCACTTTAGGGGCGGGGGCGGGGGATCTGGACGCGCTGCTGACCCGCCTTCGCGACTATTTGCCCTTTATTGAGTGCAGTCGCTGGGATGAGGATGGGCTGTATGCGAGGGCTGCCCATATTTTGTTCAATCGGGATTGCCGCGAGGCGCTTGCGAATTACCATCCCGCGCTGATAGACATGTCGGTGAGTCTGGGCTACCTGATCTGGCCTAGGCGAATTCAGCGTTATGTGCAAGGGCGTAGCGTGCTCGATGTCGGCTGTCGATTCAGTGCATATGGAGCCGGGTTTCTGGCCGCGGGTGCCAGTTCCTATACCGGGCTCGATCCGCAGTTGGAAATGGACGGTTTGTGTGCCAAGAACAAGCGGACGCGCGAGTGGTCGCAGATGCCGATGACGGGCAGGGAGGCGATGAAGCTTCTACCGGGCCTGCATCTGATCCAGGGTAAATCGGAAGACATTGCCCACACGCAGCAGTACGACTGTATCGTCATGCACAATGTTACCGAGCACTTGATGGACATAGATCGAGTGTTCGAGGGGCTGGTGCCCTTGATGCACCAGGACTCGAAAATGATCTTCCTGCACCACCACTATTACTCCTGGAACGGGCACCACCGCCCGCCCATCAGGTTGAGCCAGTATGACCCCCAGAACGAACAGCACCGTCGCTACGCCGACTGGCAGCACGTCATTGGGATCGGTCAGATTCCGCCCGACGACTATCTTTTCAGGAATCTCAACCGGGTTACATTGAACGCCCTCCGGACATTGGTCGATCGACTGCTGGATATTGAGATCTGGGAAGAACAGCGGGATGCCGAGGACATTCTGGCAAGATTGACTCCTGATATCGTCGAGGAAGCGGCGCGACAACACGGTGTTGGTTACGAGGACCTGGCCACGCGCGTAGTATTCTGTGTGGCTACAAGCAAAGCGTCCCAATAGAGCCCTTTTATCGCAGCCCGATTGGTTTGTAGTGCCGGATGCATTTTTTTCCCAACTGTGAACACCTGTTTTCGCCAACCGTGAACACCGATTTTTCTCCAAGCGTGAACACTTTTGCCACCCGGCAAAAATAGGTGTTCACAGATAAAAACCACCGTTCACGGTTGACAAAATTCCTCTACTCTCCCCCTTCCGCAGGCCCTCACTTACCCTGCGCTCCTTTCGTGTTTCTCAACCGTCAGGAGCCAACATGACAACCAAGAGGGTCTCTATGCAAAAACTCAAGGAACTACTGCGCCTCCACCACGAGGCCAACCTCTCCCAGCGCCAGATCGCCCGTAGCCTCAACCTCTCCGTGGGCGCCGTCTCCAAGTACCTGCGCCGCGCCGAGATGGCTGGGATCACCTGGCCACTGCCGCCGGAGTGGTCCGAGGCGGCGCTGGCCGCGCGCCTGCAACCCAAGCGCAAGCCCCTGGAGGGCAGGACTATGGCGGAACCGGACTTCACCGCGATACAGCGGGAGCTGCAGTGCAAGGGCATGACCCTGCAGCTGCTGTGGGAGGAGTACGCCCGCGACAACCCCGACGCCCACTATAGCTACTCGCGCTTCACCGTCCTCTACCGGCACTGGCGGGGCAAGCGCCAGCTGTCCATGCGCCAGCAGCACCGCGCCGGCGAGAAGCTGTTCGTGGACTACTGCGGGCCCACAGTGCCGGTGATCAATCCGGACACCGGCGAGGTGCGCCAGGCACAGGTTTTCGTGGCGGTGCTGGGGGCCTCCAGTTACACCTACTCCGAGGCCACCTGGACTCAGTCGCTGCCCGACTGGATCGGCTCGCACGTGCGCTGCTTCAGCTTTCTGGGCGGGGTGAGTGAGGTGCTGGTGCCCGATAACCTCCGTAGCGCCGTCAGCCGTGCCTGCCGCTACGATCCGGACATCAACCCCACCTACCAGCAGCTCGCGGCCCACTACGGCGTGGCGGTGCTGCCGGCGCGCCCCTACAAACCCAAGGACAAGTCCAAGGCAGAGGTGGGCGTGCAGGTGGTGGAGCGCTGGATACTGATGCGCCTGCGCAAGCGGGAGTTCTTCACCCTCGCCGCGCTCAACCAGGCCATCCGTGACCTCTTGGGAGACCTCAACCGGCGCCCCTTCAAGCAGCGCCGCAACCTGCTGATTGAGGGGCCCACCGGCACCGGCAAAACCTACCTCGCCTGCGCCCTCGGGCAAAGTGCCTGCGAGCGGGGTATCCCGGTGCGCTACTTCCGCAGCAGCCGCCTGCTGGAGAGCCTCACTATCGCCCACGGCGACGGCAGCTTCGGCAAGCTGCTGGCGCAGCTCGCCAAGACCGACGTCCTCATCCTGGACGACTGGGGACTGGAGGGGCTCACGCCGCCGCAGCGCAACGACCTGCTGGAAGTGATCGAGGACCGCCACGGTTGCGGCTCCACCCTCATCACCAGCCAACTGCCCGTCAGCGAATGGCACCAGACCATCGGCGACCCCACCCTCGCCGACGCCATCCTCGACCGGCTGCTGCACAATGCGCACCGCATCAAGCTGGAGGGCGAATCCATGCGCAAAAAACTCGCAGAAGTTGACTCACTGTGAACACTTGCGCTACAAAGGTGCCGCCTGTGTGAGGGCGGCGTCTGGGGTGTTCACGCTTCGCAAAATTAGATGTTCACAGTTACAAAAATACGCAGCTACAAGCAAAGCGTCCCAATAGGGCCCTTTTATCGCAGCCCGATTGGTTTGTAGTGCCGGAGTTAGCGAGTCGCTTGAATAGGGATTGTTTGAACTGGCGGGGGCTATAGCTCGATGATCGATAGAGTATTGGTTACCGGGGGCGCGGGTTTCGTGGGCAGTAACCTGGTCAGGTTGTTGCTCGAACGAGGCTATGCGGTGCGTGTGCTGGACAACTTTGCGCGAGGCCGGCAGGCCTACCTACAGGGATTGGACGTTGAGATAGTAGAGGCGGACATACGTCAGGCCGAGGCTATTGGCGGGGCCTTCGCAGGTGTCGATCGGGCCGTGCACCTGGCGGCCTTGGGTTCCGTGGTTGAGTCGATCGAGGACCCTGTCACCAATTTCGAATCCAATGTGCTTGGCACTTTCAACGTGCTCAGGGCTGCCACAGAGGCCGGCGTCGAAAGGCTGGTTTTCTCATCCACTGGTGGCGCTTTGATCGGCAATGCCACGCCACCGGTTAACGAGAACTCATTGCCCAGGCCGATATCGCCCTATGGCGCGGGTAAGCTCTGTTGCGAGGCCTACTGTCACGCCTTTGCCCACGCTTATGGACTGCCGACCGTGGCTACGCGTTTCGCCAACGTCTATGGTGCGTATTCAGACCACAAGCAGGGTGTCATAAACCAGTTCTTTCGCCGCATACAGGCGGAGCAGCCCATGGTTATCTACGGTGACGGCAGCGCAACCCGGGACTATATTCATGTGGACGATATCTGCCGGGGCCTGCTGTCGGCGCTCACGCTGGATTTGTCCACACCGGAGGTTATTCACTTGGCCAGTGGAGAGGAGACGTCCCTGGCAACCCTGGCGGGCTACTTTAAGGAGATTAGTGGACAGCCGGATCACCCCATAGAATTTGCTGACCGGCGGCCCGGAGAGGTCGAGCGAAACTTTGCTACGTATGATCGCGCACGCGAAGTGCTTGGATTCCACCCCGAAATCAGTTTGCGGGAGGGCTTGGCTATGACATGGGATTGGCTTTGCCAACGCAACCTTGACGAATGAGGGTTGGCCCCATGCAGGCGGAGATTTTCCCCGGGCTGGAATCTGATTCCCGACGAGCCACTAAACCGTCAACCAAAAGCGTTTTGATCGTGTGTCAGGATATTCTGGGGCCGGTTAGAAATGGAGGGGTCGGGACGGCTTTCTACTATCTCGCCACGGAGCTGGCCAGGGTGGGGCATAGGGTGGAGATTCTGTTCAGCCTCGGCTCTTATTCGGCAGACCATAGCTTTGCCCATTGGGTGGCCTGGTATGGGGAGAGAGGGATCAAGTTGACCCCGTGTCCCATGCCTGGGATCAAACCGGTTTCCAGCCTGATGGGCGAGGCCTGTGAGCTACAGTATGGCGTCTACGAACATCTCAAGCGGCACGCAGATGAGTACGACCTGGTCCACGGGTCGGAGTGGGGCGCCGATCTCTACTACTGCCTGCTGGCAAAGAAGCTCGGCCTTCACTTCTCGAGCCTACACTTCGTCCTCAAGTCCTCCAGCCCACTGCTGTGGAGCAGGATCGGAAACAGCCAGCCGACGTCGCATATAGCGGATCTACCGAGAATCTATATGGAGAGACGGTGCATCGAGTTGGCGGATACCGTAGTTAGTGGCAGTCAATATATGTTGAACTGGATGCGGGAGAACGGCTATGAGCTGCCCGCCGGTCGCTGTTTCGCGCAACCCAATGTGTTTCCTGACACTGTCGTAGAATCCCGCCCACCAGCACTCGCGGATTCCTTTGATGAGATCGTTTTCTTTGGTCGGCTGGAGCCGCGCAAGGGGCTGCTGGTTTATCTCGACGCGCTTGCCATGTTGCTGTCAAACAGTTCCGGCGCGTACCTGTCGCAGATCCGCTTCACCTTTCTCGGTAAAAAGCGCAGTGATTTTGATGCAAGCGCAGCCATCCGCAGTGTACTCGGGCCATTTGGAGTTGCGTACCGGATAGTAGATGGCCTGGGCCAACCGGAGGCTCTGGCTTATCTGGTGGGCCGACCGGGCTGCCTGGTGGTAATGCCATCACTCATCGATAACAGCCCCTTTGGTGTCTATGAAATGCTGGCCTGCGAAAAGCCGTTTATCACCAGCAATCGCGGTGGCGCCAGGGAATTGATCCAGCCACAGGAGCATGAGCGAACCCTGTGTGATCCCACGCCGCCGGCACTCTCGATGTGCATCGCGAAGCAGCTCGCCGGGAAGCCGCAAACGACGCTTGCGGTGGGTAAGTTATCAGAGTCTTTAGCCGATTGGAAAAGATGGCATGAAACAAGCTGTTTAGCGTCGCATGCAGATGTTCTCACCGGTGAGGATCCATTGGTCAGCATCTGTCTTGTGACCTGTAACCGGCCGGCAGAGTTGGCCCAGGCTATCGATTCGGTAGCGCGGGTAGAGTACACGAATATCGAACTGATTATTGTGGACGATGCCTCGGATTCAGAGCCAGCCAGGGAGTTCATCGATACACTAAAGCAGCGGCAGTTTGATTTTCCGTACCGGCTTATACGGCAGGAAAAGGGTTATTTAGGTAAGGCGAGAAATAGAGCCGCCAGAGAGGCGGCGGGTGAGTATCTCCTGATGCTGGATGATGACAATCTGTTGCAGCCCCAGGCCCTGCGGTGTTTTGTCGATGTGGCCAGGCGCACCGACGCGGATATTCTAACTTGTTTCAGCGACATGTTTCTCGATGTGAGCGGTAGTCAGCCCCCTGCTTCTTCTGGTCGTATCCTGTTTGTTGGCGCTGATCTGTCTACGGGCTACTTCCGCAATCCCTTTGGCGATTCGAACTGCATGATCAAGCGGACAAGCTATCTCGAGATCGGGGGCTTCAGCGAAGAGTATAAGGTCGGCCTGGACGACCAGGAGTTTTTTGCCCGCGCCGTGCTGCGAGGATTTCAGCTGGAGCTTATCCCTGAGTCGCTCTACTGGTACCGGGTGGGTGCAAATCGTATGCGCAGCAAGCACTACGCGAGCTTCGCCGGTAGACAGCGGGTTACCGAAACCTATATCCGAGAATTGAGTTTAAACGCAGGGATAGACAACCTGCTGCGCTATGCCCAGGGACAGGCTGCCGATGAAGTCAGTGTGAAACGGCTGCTCGCCAGGCGGCTCCTTCGCTATAACAGAGTCCGCCGATTCATGTACCGCTTTCCCCGCCTACTTGAAATGCTCAAGCCCTTGCTGAGAAAGCTGCTATGAATTATTTCGAGAATCCCTCAAGAGTCAGCGGCTGAGGTCGTCCCGATGAGTAGGTCCTATGCCTTCACCTGATTTCTTTTACCAGCGCGATAGAATCGATCTGGCGGGACAGGCGCGCAGCGATCTTGCCTTTCCGGGATTGGGCCAGGCTGCATGTGCCGCTCTTCCTTTCAGGCCACTGAACATCTGCATCATCACCCAAGATTTCGTGGGGCCGGTTCTCAACGGTGGCATCGGCACCGCTTATATGTACGCGGCCCGAGCGCTCAGCGAAACGGGACACAAGGTCACGGTGTTCTACTGCAGTAAGAGCTGTGTCAATGAGACGCTGGAATACTGGCGCGACTTCTACGCAAAACAGCGTATAGAGTTTATACCGGCGGACGATATCGCTGTCGTTCTCGCCAGGGGACCGATGACCAGCGCGATGCGCCTGCCCTACATGGCGCTGGACTGGTTGAAATCGCGCGAGACGGAATTCGATATTGTTCACGTGTCCGAGTGGAGCGCGACAGGATATCTTTGTCTTCAGGCGAAGTGCTCGGGGCTGCATTTTCAGAAAACCCGGTTCGTGGTCAAGTGCTCCAGCCCTTTGCTCTGGAACCGTATGGGCAATGCGGAGACGATAGCGGATGTGAGGTCCCTGTCGACGATGTTCATGGAGCGTCGGTGCGTGGAGATGGCGGACTACGTGATCTGCGGCAGTCGATATCTGCTGAATTGGATGGTGGATCAGGGCTACGCGTTACCCCATGGCAGAACCTATGTGCAGCCGAACGTTTTTCCGGTTGGAGACATCCATATCCGGGAAGGGGAAAGCAGAATCGTCGAGGTCGAAGAGCTGGTTTTCTTCGGTCGTATTGAGCCTCGAAAGGGTATCCATTTCTTTGTCGACGCCCTGGTCAATCTCAAAGCTGACGGCTTTTTTGATGGGCGCCAAGTGCCCAGGGTGACGCTACTGGGCAAGGTCCGCAGGACTTTCAAGCTGGCGCCGCTGATCGAGCGTTTGCAGGCCTCCTTGGGTATAGAGGTGACGGTGTACCAGGATAAGAGCCAGCCTGCGGCATTGGATTATTTGAAAGCAGAGAGGGGCCGGGTCGCGGTAATGCCTTCCCTGATGGATAACAGCCCTTTTGGCGTCTACGAATGCCTGGCCAAAGCCATCCCTTTTGTCACCAGTTCCGCCGGTGGTGGCAGGGAGTTGATCGCCGAGGCTGATTGGTCTGATGTGGTATTTGAAGCGAGTCCGAATGGTCTGGCGCGTTGCCTGCGCTCTCTATTGGAAAACGGCTGTCCGCTGGCCACCGCGTCCTTCGATTTTGAAAAGAGCTTGTCTGAGTGGTTGCAGTGGCATTTGTGGGCGGCGGATCAGCCGGCGAGCGAAAGGCGCGCTGGGCACGATGGCGATTTAAAAAAACCGTTGGTCAGTGTGTGCATTGCCCACCACAACCGTGGAACACTCCTACGCAATGCACTTGAATCCGTGCTGAAACAGACCTACCGCAATCTCGAAATTGTCATTGTGGATGATGGCAGTACGGACGGTCAGTCCATAAAAGTTTTGGCGGACATCGAGAAGTCTGCCTACTCTTTCCCTGTGAGCGTGGTTCGGCAGGACAATCGCTATCCGGGTGCGGTGAGAAATTCGGGGATTGCCCAGGCTAAGGGCGATTACATACTTTTCATGGACGACGACAATGAGGCGAAGCCGGAAGAAGTCGCCACCTTTGTTCAGGTGGCCGGCCATACCGAAGCGGATGTTCTCACCTGCTGCTCCGACACATTCGTCGGGTTTCGGCCAGATACTGAGCCCGACAAGAGTAGGCGGATCATCTACCAGGGGGAAAATCTGGCGATGGCGCTGATGCTCAATCCATTCGGTGACAGCAACTGCTTTGTGCGCCGGGAGGCCGTCAAAAGGATAGGCGGTTTTTCTGAGTATTATAAGGTCGGGATGGAAGACCTGGAGTTTTTTGTCCGGGCGTATCTTTCCGGGCTGAAGATTTTCATGGTTCCAGAAGCGCTTTATTGGTATCGAATAAACCGGACCAGGATTCGTCAGAGCCACTACAGTCGCTACGCCGGGCGCGTCCGGGTTCTGGAGCCTCTTACTCAGGGCATGCAGCCTGAGATAGCTAATCTGCTGCGCTACGCGTCTGGGATGTGTCATGAGCACGGCCAGACCACGGGTAGTGCCGCGAATCCAAAGGGCCGGATCAAGGAGGCCGGGCGCCGGGTGGTAGGGCATTCTGCCGGGCTTGAAAAGCTTGCGCGGCGCGTTTATCGCCGCCTTTTTAATCCCCAGCGCTGACTCGAGAGCAGGAGGTTGCGGAATCGTATGAGTGACAAGAAGTCTGGCGGTAGTCTGCGCTCAGATGTTATGTCTGGCTACAGGGAGGCACACCTCGCGCCCCCCGTGGGTAGTCTGGACAGGGAGCACCCCATCTACGATGAGGCAACCTTTCAGTCCAGTACGAAGGTGGTTGAAGGGGTTTTGCCCAGAGTACACGACGCGGACTTTGGTGAGTTTTCTGACCTGAGTGGGTATCTTCTTCCAGAGTCGCAGCATCGCCACCTGCGCGTTTGTATTACGACGGAAGATATCGCCGGCCCGGTTCGCAATGGCGGCATTGGCACAACCTACACGCATCTGGCCCACATGTTGGCTAAAGTCGGACATGCCGTCACGATTCTTTATCTTAGAGGTAACCACTCGGAGATCGAGTCCATCGAACATTGGATCGATCACTATGCCACCAGGAATGTAGAATTTGTACCCGTGCCGGACCCGGAACTGCCGCTGGAGTGCGACTCACCGCGCTGGATCATGCCCATGATCGCCATGTACCAGTATCTCGCTGGACGGCAGTTCGATCTGGTCCATGTTTCGGAATGGCGCGGATCGGCGTATTACTGTCTGCTCGCCAAACGGCAGGGTATCGCATTTCAGGACACTGTCTTTTGTGTCAAAACCTCCTCGCCCTGGCTGTGGAACCGCGATTACCTCTCGATACCGCTGGAGGCGGATGACGAACTGGTCAAATGCTACGCCGAGAAGCGCTCCGTCGAATTGGCGGACATCGTAGTGGGTGGAAGTGCCCACCTGCTCCGATGGATGCAGGTGCAGGGCTATCAATTGCCGCATGAAAGGACACACGTCCAGCCCAATGTGTTGGCCCTGGAGCCGATTGAAATGGGCGGTGAATCTGCGCGCGCCGTCGGTGTTGTGCAGGCGATTGATGAGCTGGTGTTCTTTGGTCGCCTCGAATGGCGCAAAGGCCTGCAAATTTTCTGTGACGCCGTGTCCCGCATGGTTAGGGCGGGGACCACACCGAAAAAGGTCGCTTTTTTGGGTAAACCCGGTTCGCGCATTGCCACCCATGCGCATTTGAGCCCCGAGGAGTACATCTGCGAGCAGGCAGAGCGGTGGCCTTTTCCCATCGAGATACACACCGATTTTCAACACTCCACCGCTATTCGCTATCTGAGCGTGCCCGGGCGTATGGCGGTGATGCCATCGCTAATTGAAAACAGTTCCCTGGCGGTCTACGAGGCGCTGGTTTACCGCTTTCCCTTTCTGGCCAGTGACGTCGGGGGCACTCGGGAGCTGGTAAGTGAGGACTATTGGGAAAAAGTGTTGTTCAAGCCCTTGCCGCAGGCTTTGTGGCCGCGGCTTGCAGCAGTACTCAAGAAGGGCGGTGTGGTAGCCGCGCCGGCCTTCGACAACGAGCGGAACCTGTTCATGTGGAGGGCTTTTCACGATAGCCTTGGCGGCATGATAGAGCGCGATGAGCACCGCAAGTACTTCCCTGTGCCATCGTCGCCGCAGGCGGAGGTTGCTGGAGTCTCGGTATGTATGGTGCATCGGGACGAGCCAGAGCGCCTGGAATTCGTTCTTCACCGCTTTGAGCAGCAGTCACATGAGCACTGCGAGCTGATAGTGATCGACGACGACAGTGAGCTTGCCGAGGCTCGGCAGAAGTTCGCCAGCCTGGAGTCAAAATACGAATCCAAAGGCTGGAAATTTCTGCGCAACAGCGACCGACTGGGCTATGCCGCCTCACAAAACAGGGCTGCGGCAGCGGCGGAGGGGCATTGGCTATTGTTCACCGACTTAGATAACGCGCCCCGGACGGATGCCCTTGAGATCTTCGAACGGACTGCCCGGTGTACAGGGATGGATGCCATGTTTTCGTTCCATGAAGTACTGCCATCGGAGCATATCGCAGCGGGTGAAGAGCAGCGGCAGGGCAGCGTGCTACACGTACCGTTGGGAGCGGACGACGCCTGCAGCTTCTACGGCAACATGACAGTGGAATCAGACCTATTCCTGAAGCGCGACGCCTTCCTGCGGCTGGGCGGATTCAATGACATCTACCGGGTGGGTGGCGAGCGCACCGAGATCTTAATTCAGGCTCGACTGAAGGGTTATCAAGTCGACTTAATACCCCGTGCTCTAACTCGGCGGAGACACCCGGAGGATTGCACCAGCGAGCGTGAGAACGCCAAGGGGGCCGATGCGTTGCGCCTGGTCCGACTGTACAGCGGTATGGCTCCGCTGGCGCACCAGAATATCCTCTGGTCCGCCAGAGGTTTCTACGGCCGCATGAGGCATTTTCAAGGTCGATTCAAGGAAGCGCGGGAAAAGTCGGCTGAACAGCGGGACCAGATAAAGCGTCTGTGGAGCAAGCGCAATGAGCTGGAAGATAAGATTGCCCAGCTGCGTCAAGCGGCACAAACCAGCAGCGCTGCGGACAAGGTACGCCGAGCGGAGCTAAAAGAGATGCGCCGCAGAAACGCTGAGCTGACGCGGCCACTGAAGAAGAGTGACCATGCGACCAAAAAACAGTCCGCTGAGTTAAGTGAGCTAAGGCTGACAGCGGCGAATCTTGAGGAAGAGATGATTCACTTGCGCAAGCGGTTGCGGGAACTGCGGGCAGCCAATCAGAGGGTAAGGAAGACCAGGGACCGCTACAAAATCGAGCTGGCCAATCTGCGACAGAGTACCATCTGGAGGTTAACGAAACCCCTGCGGCGATTTGTGGACCGCATTCGGCGATAGAGGCCAGACGGCCATCCAGACAAGCCGAAAGACTTGTATCTCTCGCCGTCGGCTGGGGCAGGCTAAGCCTCGGCCAGATCCCTCTCAGTGCCGGAGAGCCGGGCGTTGAGCTGCTCGATCTTTTCGGCATCGACAGCTACTGACACGTTCTTTTCTTGCTGCAGAATGGCGGCAGCGCGCTCGCTGTTCCAGTAAGATACGCACTGTATTTTCCGTCGATCGCAGCGCTGGGCATATCGCTGCGCGATATCGACTACTTCGCCGAGTAGGCCCTGTTCTAATCGGGTGGGTTTCAGTCCCATCTCAAGTAGGCAGGCGTTCTCAACATGCAACTCATTTTCCTCTGCCTCGTGACGTGGGTTGGACAGAAAATCCACGCTGCCGTCGGCAATTTCCGCAACCATGCTGGCGAGATCGCGAACTTTGTGTGTCTCCGTCATCTGGTTCATGATCTTGACGCGCTCCCCACAGGCGGGCGGGTTGAGCACGGCGAGTTGTATGCAGCGCACAGTATCGCGTATGTGAATGAAGGCACGGGTCTGGCCGCCTGTTCCATGCACGGTCAGCGGGTAGCCTATGGCGGCCTGCATGAGAAAGCGGTTGAGAACCGTGCCGTAGTCACCGTCGTAGTCGAAACGATTGATCAGGCGCTCGTCCAGGCTGGTTTCTTCTGTGGCAGTCCCCCAGACTATCCCCTGATGCAAGTCCGTGATCCTCACCTTGTCGTTCTTGTTATAGTAGGCGAAAAAGAGCTGGTCCTGAGTCTTGGTTAGGTGGTAGACACTGCCCGGATTAGAGGGGTAGAGGATCTCCTGGTCGCTGACAGTGCCATCGGGCAATTCAGTCTTGATAGGCAGATATCCTTCTGGAATTTTCATACCAGCGGTACCGTAGCCGTACACGCCCATCGTGCCCAGGTGTACGATGTGGGTGTCCAGCCCCAGTTCCACGATTGCGCAGAGCATGTTGTGGGTGGCGTTCAGGTTATTACGGACGGTATAGATCTTTTCTCTCGCGCCTTTCATGGAGTAAGGAGCGGCGCGCTGCTCTGCAAAGTGAACGATGGCGTCGGGATGCTTTAGCTCGATCAGTTCTTTCAGCGCAGGGTAGTCAGCCGCGATATCCAACAAGGCGAAATCGATGGTTTTGCCCGTAATCTCCTGCCAGGCCTCGACTCTCTCACCGATCGATCGAATTGGGGTCAGCGATTCGACTTCCAGCTCGACATCGATCTTTCGCCTGGAGAGGTTGTCAACAATGGTGACATTGTGACCTTGCTGGGATAAATACAGAGAGGTGGGCCAGCCACAGAACCCGTCGCCGCCGAGAATGAGAATATTCAATTATGGGGTCTCCAGGGTATAGGAAGCATCAACGGTGTCCGGTCTGGCATCATAGGTACCTCAGCAGCAATGGCTTCAGCTGCCTCTCGTACAGCCCAGAAGAGGATTTCTTTAGGAAGCAGTGTTTTAGGAACCGTATAATTTGCCGGCTTATTTTTGATACAGCGCGGTAAGAGAAGATGTGCCAGGGAATGCGCTGTTCATGCCTCACGTACCGCTGGTCTATCCGCGCGTCCTGTTTCTTCAGGCTTTTCTCGTCTACGATTTTCCAGTGACCCTGGTGATGGTGTGCAAACAACAGCAGCAACAGTGACGTCATGATCGCCAGTAATGCCTGTTGGGTGATCCCGGTATGCCTTTTGCTCCAGGCTTTGTCGCTGGCAAAGTCGTTTTTCCAGGTATCGTAGCACTTCTCCTCATCCCAGCGGCGCAGGTACAGGAAAGCGATAACACCCGACTCTAAATCCATCTCGTTGGTAAGGAACTGGAAATAGGTGCCCTCGGGGGACTGGTAGCTGATTAACCGCCAGCGCTCGCTGCTGGCTTTCAGCGTCACTTCTTCGTCGTCGTAAACGCCTTCGTTGATGATCGTTTCATCAAACGATTTGACCGTGCTGTCCTCAATCACCAGATTCTCTTTCCAGCGCGTGATAACGGTTTGACGATAGCGGCGCTTTTGCGCATCCCAGAATGGCATATCCACAAAGGCCCGGTCCACAACCCACAGAGCCTTTCGCTGGCGCAATAGGCTATAGGACTCTTTGCTGTAGTCTTTAAATACCAGCATCTCATGGCGGTTTTGGGTTTCGACGCGAACATCGACCGGTGCGCCCAAGCGCACATCGTAAAAGGCCAACATCATGTGGCCCTTAGGATTGTCCCCGCCACCTTGTTTCGGGGTGCAGCGCCGGTAGTGGGCGCTTTCGCTCTGGTAGCTGCCATCGGTGGCGTAGACGGCTCGGCCTTGCAGCCCATTGAGTTGCTGCAGACGGTCTGGCAGCTGCGTTCGGGCTTGTGGAACGAGTTTGGCAAGCGCCTGCTCAAGAATGGTCTTGCGTGGCTCGGAACTCAACGCATCGGAATAGGGCGATCGTGCGACAGGAACGCAATCCGCATCGGTCAAATGAAACAACTGCTGGATTTGTTCGCGCAGCGTTTTCATGCCTTGCAAATGCCGCAGACAACCTGCAAGGATAAAGGCGGGCATGGGTAGCGACTTGAATCGCTGCGGGTTGTGGCGCACCTTGCCGAGCGCCGTGATGGCGGGTGCTAAAAAATCGGCCAGTACAGTTTTGTTCATTAGTGTTTCGTACATTGTTTCGCTGCGACATGACATGGAGTGCTCCCAAAAGTGTTTAAAAAGCAACCAGAAAACGCGTCGCGCACCTGTCGAGCCATGTCAAGTATTTTTTTATGTTTTTTTACATTGCCCCATTCGCCGTATAAACACATGAGAGAGGCGGTTTTGCGTGCGGCAAAAAATATCGGAATTTCAATTATACGGCCTCATGTGGGCTGTAGAGTGGCCGGGTGCTTTTCTGGGTTGGTGGCGGGGGCTTTTAATGCCGGACACCGTTGAGGAAGCATAAACCACCTATTTAGCCTTAAGCCGAAGTATTCTACCCGAAATCCCTGCGGTTGTTTACCATTCAAACCCCAAGTTTTAAGCTGTGGGCATTTGAAATCGATCACTTTTTGCTCTATTTGATCGAAAAGTCCTGCGGATGGTTCTCTTGGCGCAAGTCGCTTCACGGTCCGTTGTCAGGCCCGCTGTAAACTGTGAAAGTTGGCAGTGGCTGGCTTTACGTCGTCAATCGAATAGACCAGTCTGCGGTGAATCGAACAGTTTTTCCTGAGGCGGTGCCCGTTCTGGCGGCAGTGCGTGGCGAGGCGTGTCGGGATTGGCGGCTTTCTGCTTAAGATGTTTGAGGATGTGCCCAATCACTGCCGGATCCTCAATACTGGCAACCACCTTGACGTGACGGGGTACTAGGGACATCCCCAGTTAGGCGAAAGCAGCATTGAATGGATACGATCTTGGTGGCAACGCTATTGTTTTACAAACTCAAAAGTTCCGCCGGTAGATTAATCCGGGCCTTCAGTTCCTGGATTCTTTGCTGCTCAGGGGTAAGGGCCTTACTGGTAGGCGTCTCACCGCCACGTTCAGCCACAAGCTGCTTTACCCAGCGACGGATGCCGGTGGTGCCGACATCCAGTGACCGGGCCGCCTCTGAAATCGAATAGCCCTGATCGACAACCAGGCGGGCAGCATCTAATTTGAACTCGGGAGAGAAGGATCTACGTTGTTTACTCATTGAACACCTCTGCCTCAGGCGGCGACTTTACCACCTAAATTGGTGTCCGGGATTAGTAGACCACTACAGTAGCACGCGAAATCGTTCGGAGAAATGAGCATCCCAGAAAGATTAAGCAAGTGCCATTCTACTATGACCACAATTTATTCCCAATTTATTCAGATGTTCAATCGATTATTTTTCGGAAAGATTAGCCGCCAAGATCCTAAAAATTACGCCTAATTTATACTCAAAGCTTAACTTCATTGACCAAATTAACTAATCGTGATAAGAGGCGTGTCCGGAGGGAAATTATATGGCACGCAATAATTCTATGAAGGACAAGAATCAGTAAAATATTTGAGAGCTTTGTCGTTATATTTATTTCTTGATTATTAGATAGTCTTAATAAATTTCCGATTTTCATATCTGTCTTCAATTGAGGATTCACTTATGAAAAATCATAATTTAAATATCATAATCACTATTTTCATATCAATAATTATTGGCACTATTGCTGTCAATACACGCGCGACTGAAAAAACATATGAACAAATTGTCGAAGAAAGCAATACGGTGTTTTCGGACAGGTACCCATCGATTATCGACAACCAAACAGAATTGGCACGTCTCGCTCATGAATCACCTTATACAGAACATGACGCCACTGTTTTTTTTAAGCAACCTAAAAAATTCGCTTCACTACTCAGCTGGGCACAAAATAATGAGGTTGAAGTTACGCGACTGGAAGCGAGGATACCTGTTGCTGAACAAGTGTTTACAATGGTTTTTATGAATTTTGCACATATTGAAGGAAGCATGAGCGATAAACTTCAATGCATAGAAAACCAACATGACAGGGACGTCAGCAATATGATAAGGCGGGATCGTCAATCGGTATATGGATTAATAAATAGAGACAGGGCAGTATTAGAAAAAGACTTAGATAGTTTACAAAACTTGCTGAAAAAACCTTTGGAATTTATGCGTGTAGAACTTCTAGGGAGCTATAGTAAATTATCCTCTATTAGCCAAAATCCAGATACTGCATTATTAATATTACTTGAGGATAAGTCAACACAGAGAGTGGCTAATTCTACAATGCCAAAATATCCATGCACTCCGGGAAACAGAAATTCTCTAACTCATTCTTTCGGTGCTGTTTCTGAAGGGGATCACGAGGAATTGGGACCTGACGAACAAACTATTACTAATCCCATCCTTGATTCTTTTGGCATAGAAAAATCATCACAAATGTTATCAACGCATTCAACGACCTTAGGTGAATCTCCCTCTATTTGTGGCGGTCCCACTGCCCCTGAAAAGAACTGTCCGGGAGATAGATATTGGCTACCTTATAAAGATGATACCCTGTGGGGAGTGCTCATTCATGTTTATGGGGAGCCGACACCCTGGATGGAAGGGGAATTTGCTTCAATATTCGAATGGTCTACTATTTGGGATTCACAGGCGCAGATGAAACAAAACACTATGGCATTCAAAGCAGTGAATACCGAACATTGCAATCCGGAAATTATTGGGGCAAGTGCACCTTGTGGCGGGTCAACACCTCAACAAGATGTTACCTATGTACCTGAATCTACCTATGAGCATGAGGGTCGAATTCAAAATCTTACTTGTCGTGTGCCAAGAACAGGACTTGACTCGGATAGAGAGCATAATTGTTTAACTCCCTCGCGGTACATTAGCACGCTGCCATACACATATTATCTGGATACGGTCGTAGGTGATCCCAGTGATACATTATCAGCTACTATTGGCACTTTAAGTCCGGAACATGTTAATGAAGGCATACAATACAGAACTAATGTATATTTTTGGTCTTTTGGAAACGAGGATTTTACACTTAAAGAAGTCGTTGTTGCCGGCCAAATTGGGACAGAATACCCTTTTCCCGCACCTGCACCATTTAGAGTTTTTCCTGTTGATACAACTAAAATAGATGATGGTGTTTTGCTGCCTGTTCCACTTCAGTGAGTTTATAACCGAGATAATTCACTAGCAGGGAGAAAATAATAAATAAATCACCATATCATGGCGCACATGAAATACGACGACAAAAACTTAACACTAAAGAGCAGCACCTCATACGAAACATCGCCGTTCAGCGCGTATTTAATGGAGATTCAGCAGTAGAAGTTACCCGTAGTTTTTGACTGGGTATCAAAACCATTTTCCCGTGGTTAAAAATTGGATGGGAAAGGGACATTGATGCTTTGGCTCCCAAAGCAAAATCTGGACGCGACAGGACGAGGTCCCTATTCTAGGGGTAAGAGGTTAATCGGTGGATTATTGGTGATGTAACCCAAGTCAGTACAGTTTTGATTTTGAATCGTGGATAGGTCAGATCGGGCCAGATCTGATTCGTGAGAAATTTGGTATCGAAGTCAGCGTGACAAGTGTCGGAGAACTATTGCAAAGCTTAAGCCTAACTCCGCAAAAGCCACTCAGAAGTGGCCATAAAAAAGACCCAGATTCAACTTGGAAGAGCATACCTTGAATGAAGTGGAAAAAGCGGATTAAAAACGCTTATGCAAAGATTGAAATCCAGGCGAAAAAGACG
>NZ_JAVAMR010000056.1:0-19802 GCF_030731025.1 Microbulbifer sp. 2205BS26-8
TGATCAATACGCATACAGGGATCGCGTCGCGCACTTGGATAGCCATGTTAAGTACTTTTTCGTGTTTTTTATGTATTTTCTGTCCTGCTGTATCGCAGCGAAACGGGAGCCCTGGACGGTACCGCGCGCCGACTGAAAAAAGTTCAAATATCTTTTGAACGCGCGCCTATGAGGTCAAATATACGTGTCAGTGCTGGAACTTTATCGCGTTAAACTCTTTTTCAGCCGGACACCGTTGTTTCCTTTAATAATTACTGAAAAACAGGATTGTAGGCAGTTAAGTGACGCTGCCTTATATTCTTTAATATATAGTTTCTGATCAGTTATCTTGTTGAAATGTAGAGCAAAAACTGTGATTGCTCCTTCAATTGTGAATGCTGTTGTTAAATAAAGGCCCCAGGCGCGAATGCGTGAGGCACGGCTACAATAGTTCTCAATACAAACCTTATGGCATATAAGATCAGAAACGGTAGCCAATCCCCAGTGAGTACACGAATGGGTCTATATCCACATTCACATTAATACGGGAAGCTCTGTACCCATCTGTGAAAAAGCGAATGGTGGCATCGGTGTCTATATCCAGGTACCAGATGGCCGCGTTCAACTGCCAACGGCTTTCCCGGGCAAAGGCAATATCTATTCCGATTTCCCCTGCCAGGCCCCAGGAATTATCCAGTTTGAGTCTTGCCCGTGATTTTGCACCGAGTACAGTGTCAAAATAGCGCTGGGCCGCACTGTTAATGTGTTCACTCAAAAAGTGGGTGTAGTTCACCCCGACGCCGATATACGGCTGCACGGGGGATTCTGTACATACCGGGTACCACTGCACGCTGAGGGTTGGCGGCAGGTGTTTGATATCTCCCAGGCGCACCCGTCCCAGAGGTTGCCCGGTCACAGGGTCTGGCAAGCCGCGTACATCAAGGTTGTGCTTAAACGGTGCTGCCGCCAGAAGCTCCAGACCCCAGTGATCTGCGAACAGCCAGGTACCGGTAATACTGGCGGAATAGCCGGTATCAACGTAGACTCGAGTGCCAGGCAGTTGGGTGCTATTGAGGTACAGATTGTCAGAATCGTCGTCGGGGTCAACGGCTGCAGCGCCGATGCGAAGAATAAAGTCACCTTTTTTATACTCAGCCAGGGCCTGTCCACTAATGAATACGCAGGCACAAAATGCTGCTACCAAACTGTACTCTTTCATTACTCACTTTCCTGTGGGTTATATCCGCAAATGGGGATTCGCAATCGGTGTAGTCAACAACAGTTATAGGGCACCTTATCAAAATGTAACAACTATCGCGCGCTTTCTGAGGGAAGACAGGAGGTATCGATACAAAGTGGGTTCTTTATAACCTTCTACTGTCAATCCAGCTTTAACCTGATCATGTCTGTATTGCCGAATTCTGTTTTCTTCGTCTGGAACACAGTGAAAGTGCTAGTGATGTTTGATTCTCCGCCAAATACGATTACGGGTTAAGCACTTCACTGGGAGAAAATTATACCTGTGATTGGATGAATACTACATTTAAAAATGCTACCTCATTCATTACTGTCACTAAAACTAATTGTCGGGATTTCGTTCTCTGTGCACTCAACTTAAGCCATTGATGCCATATTCTCCTCTGAAGAGAGGGCTCTTATTTCCCTATCTGTTTTGCACGTATGGAAGCCTTTGCAACAAGCCCTTTGGGGATCTGTTTAAACTGAGGTAAAGGATCACGTGCTCAAGGTTTCTAGGGCCTGTCTACACTAAACATGATAAACTCTGCGAATGAAAATTTCAAAATCACAGTTCAAAATTATTGAGCACCTGCTTCCCGTTCAAAGAGGCAATGTAAAAATCCCTAATATACAGATAATTAATGCCATATTGTATGTCGCCGAGTACGGCTGTAAATGGCGAGGCCTTCCTGAACGATTCGGCAAGTGGTACAGCATTTACATGCGAGCTAATCGCTGGGCCAAGAAAGGGGTTTTAGACCATGTTTTTGGTGTTCTGCAAGATGCAGATGTCGTTAACATCCAAGTTGACACTATTTCACTCGATAGCACTGCGGTAAAAGTACGTCCAGATGGTACAGGAGCATTAAAAAAAACGGTCCACAATCCATTGGAAAATCAAGAGCCGGATGGACAACTAAAATTCACATGGTAGCTGCTGATGATAAAACGGCTGTAACCTTTGCACTCTCACCCGGTCAATCCGGGGATGCACCAGAAGGCCGAAGTCTTCTGGAAACCTTAGAAAACTGTGGGTGGGAAGGCGCTAAAGTTCTAATGGACATAGCCTATGAATGCGATGAAACACGACAGTTGGTATTGGACTTGGGCATGATTCCTGTTGTTCCTCCTAAGGTTAATCGCATCAATCCATGGGAGTACGATCACGAAATATACAAGAAGAGAAACGAAGTTGAGCGCCTTTTCAGGCGACTGAAAGGGTTCAGAAGAATCTTTAGCCGCTTTGACAAGTTGGACGCAGTATTCAGCTTTTTTATCAAATTTTCACTGATCGCTGACAGGCTGATTAGTGTAGACAGGCCCTAGTAATACCAATGATAAAAACGATTTAAATACTGGGGTTGTGTGGAATTGTAAGTGTTGCAGTAACAATATTATGCGCATGTTTCCACCACTAAATATTAATTTGTCATTTTTGTATGATATAATAATACTCTTATAAAATAAGAGTCCGTCGGGGCTATTCGGCGCCAAAATGCTCAGCTATCTTCCAGAAAATGCCAATCAGTTTTTTCTTCGGCAAAAGTACTTGCTGGGCAATTACCGTATGACCACCTCAGGCATTTTTAATTCGGGCGCTTGATGGTTGTGTTGTCAAAACTGTCTTGATGATGAAGGTGTGTATCAACACTTTGTGTGCGGGGCACTTTTTTCACGTTTTGCACAAACGACACACCACCCTATTACCGCAGTTGGTGATGCAGCGTGTCTTATTGACAAAAAGGTCAACTACCGCCTCTGGCAGTACGATTTGACCTGACTCTACCGTTCGCTGTGCAGGGTAGAGCATGTGGTTTTCCTTCAACCGGCAAGTTTTATTGGGAGACCATATGAGAGATTGGCAGAGTCCAACATTGTTGCAGGTATCACACAGTCTTTGCCCATAAATACCAGAAAATAGTAAAAAGGCGGTATTTGGGATTTTACGCAGAGAGATCCGGGCCATATCCTGATTTTTAATGCTCAGCAGGAGTTGAGCTGGCCGGGGCCTGTGCCATAAAAAAAAGCATCCCCTTGTCGTGAAGGTTCCCTGTGCAGTGGATCGCATGGCATACAGTGGGTGCTTAAAGGCAAGTCAGTCATTCGAATATTTCGTGCGTATTTCCCGGTGAAGCCAAGCTTTACCGTCGGGTATTTCTGAGCCGGAGCGTATTGCGCGCGATTGGTTTAGATAGGCAGAGGATTCTAAGGTAGAGCCAGCATCAATCCATAAAAGGTGTCGTTAGAAACAGATGAGATTGGCGGCGCTTTAACCGTGCCCCCCTGGGGGTTTTCGCTGTACCACCTGCTTTGCGGGTGGCTGTTGATTTGCACATTCACGCTGCATTTAATCGCCAACCACACAAGGAGTCACAGGCAATGTTCCAATTTTTCAAATGCAATATCGCTGCCGCAGTCCTGTTGGTCATTCCTTATATAGCCTGGGGTCACAGCGCCATGTTCCCGGACAATTACAAATTTGATGACAGCAACAATGGCGGGCTGCCACAGGAGCTACGTCAGCTGAGTGCCAATTTGCAATCGGTCGAATTTTGCCTGAATGGGAATGCTGGAGGCTACCCGTGCAGAAATATCGACCTGATGGCTTTTTTCTCCAAGTCAAGCATGGGTGGGGGAAGCGCCAATCTAAACGATATCTGGGGGTATTCAGATCCACTCACTGGCGCTGAGATAGCAATAGTGGGCAGGACCAACGGCACTTCATTCGTAGATGTCACCGTGCCCGATACACCGGTGTACCTGGGTTTTCTGCCCTCCCATAACAATGGCACAAGCGCCTGGCGGGATATCAAGGTCTATAACGATCACGCGTTTATTGTCGCCGATGGCTTCAGTAACCGTACACACGGTCTACAGGTTTTTGATTTGCGCACCTTGCGCAACCTGCCCTCGCCAGGGCAGACACTCCGTGAAACCGCCCATATGGGTGGCTTTGGTAACGCGCACAATATCGCCATCAACGAGGATAGTGGCTACGCTTATATCGTCGGCAGCAATCAATGCAGTGGCGGGCTGTATACAGTGGATATTTCCACTCCGAGTAACCCCCGCTACGCAGGATGTTTTTCATCCGATGGTTATACCCATGATGCCCAGTGTGTTATTTACGCCGGTCCGGACGCGTTTTATGTAGGTCGGGAAATTTGTGTTGGCTACAATGAGGACAGTATTACCATTGTGGATATGACCGATAAGCTCAATCCACAACAGCTATCGCGCACAGTGTATCAGGGCTCCAGATATACCCATCAGGGATGGTTTTTGGATGGCAATCACACCTTCTTGATCATGAATGACGAACAGGATGAAACGTCGCGGGGTCAAAATACCACTTCCTATATTTTTGATGTGAGCAACCTGAACAGGCCCGTTGAAACAGGGCGCTATGTGGGGCCCACCAGAGCCATAGATCACAATCTCTATACCAACAATGGTTATGTGTATGAGAGTAATTATCGGGCGGGTCTGCGCATTCTGGATGCGGCCAACATCGCCTCGGGAACTCTTCAGGAAGTAGCCTATTTTGATACGATTCCCGGTTCAAACAGCGCACAGTTCTCCGGCGCCTGGAGTAGCTATGTCTATTTCTCCAGTGGCAATATCATTGTCAGCGATATCGGTAACGGTCTGTATGTCGTACGCCCGAATTGGAATGCAATTCAAAACCAACTGGTGTTGAATTCACAATAATCATACGCCGCAAACAGTCAACGCACCTGTGTGCACTGCGCACAGGTTGCTATACCTTCTCTGGTTTCCAGCCGGTCAGAGGCCCGTGCTATCCGGAGAATTTCAAATTTTTGGAAAATTCAGATGCGAGCAAAAGTGATCTGCCTGCACGGCTATATTGCGATGTGTCTATTTTTTTCCTTGATGGCTAAAGCCATTGAGAGCAATACACCCCTCGAAATAGGCACACCCGCTGCAAGTAGCCAGACGATGCTTCATATTGGAGAGCAATTATTACACAACGCCGAGGCAGCACAAGCCGAATCCGTATCTCTGAGCCTTCACAGTAACCGACTGCGTAAATCCTTGAATCAATTGCGGCGGCAATGGCATGCGCTCCCGCAGGGCAGGGATCAGCCACTGCTTAAACACACAATGCATCTTGTGGCCGAAGAAATTCCCCTGTGGCAGGAGCAAGTCAGCCGTTTGCGCAATCAGGCATTGGATCAGCGCGGGCATGCGCTCACGCTGTTGGAGAAGGCCTTTATACAGATTTGGCGGCCTCATATCCGTTTAACCGACAGGATACGCGGGGCCGACAGTGACAGCTACATCACAGGGCACAACTCCAATATTCGCAGTGTTCATCTGGGAAAAATGAATATGGCTGTTGCTACGAAGGCAAGAGCCCCAACAGCGGACATGAGCCTGGAGATACCCGCACTCAGTGGACAGAATATTCCCGGCGAGCTGAACCTCAGCAGCTTCCGGATTTCCCGCAAGCTCAGTGTCTTTGCCCATATAGAGCCGGAAACAGCTACCACGCTGGTACCGCTCAACCAGATTCACCAATGGCGACTGATCCTGTCGCAACTGAATGGCCAGCCTTTGCGTGGCGCCGAGATTTCAATTGAAGGGCATATGCCGGGACATGTACATGGGTTGCCAACACAACCCCGTGTCACAGAGGAGATGGCGCCGGGGATATACCGGGTACAGGGCGTCAAGTTCCAGATGCCCGGCTGGTGGGTGATGACATTTCATATTCGTGTCAATCAGCAGGATGATGCGGTTACCTTTAATATCCGCCTATAGGCGTTACCGTGACAAGATTACTACTACTTTTTTCTCAGTTGCTGTTCTTTTTTTTACTCAGCGGCACTCCGAAACTGGAATCGGCCGGCGAAACGTATCGCTTCACCAGCGCAGATATTGCATTTCTCAAACGCTTTACCCTTGCTGCACTGCCACCACTGCCGGCAGCACCCGATAACCTTGTGGCCGATAACCCGCGCGCAGCTGCCCTCGGCCAACGGCTGTTTTTCGATACACGCCTGAGCGTCAATGGTCAGGTGGCCTGTGCCAGCTGCCACCAGCCGCACAAGTATTTTACCGACGGGCTGCCCCGGTCCCGTGCGCTGGGCACCACCAGGCGCAATGCGCCCACCATACTCGGCGCCACGCACAGCCCATGGTTGTTCTGGGATGGTCGCAAAGACAGCCTTTGGTCCCAGGCACTGGGGCCCTTGCAGGATAGTAATGAACACGGGCTGGACCGCCTCGGCCTGGTGCGCATTATCCGGCAGCACTATCGGCAAGATTTTGACCAGCTTTTTTCGAATCGAGCAGATTGGGCGCGCCTGAAAACCGTTCTCAACAAACGCAAGAGAACCCCAAGGCTGACAACCAGGCAAAAAGCGGCAGTCAATCGCATTGTGAGTCAAGTGGGCAAGGCCATTATGGCCTACCAGCGAAAATTGAAACTGCACCCTGCACGCTTTGATCGCTTTGTGGATCAGCTGCAGCGGGATAACAGGAATGATCGATTGCTGGCCAGCTTGATGAGTGCAGATGAAGTGGCCGGGATGCGCCTGTTTATGGGGCGCGCCAACTGTGCCAGTTGCCACAATGGCCCCCTGTTTACCAACTACGAGTTCCACAATATCGGCGCACCGGAAGCCGACCCGGAAAATGTGGATCTGGGGCGCTATGCCGGCGTAGAGCTCTTACAGCACGACGCCTTTACCTGTCTCTCTGCACAAAGTGACGCCGGCGTGGATGACTGCGAGGAAATGCGCTTTTTAAAGAAGCAGGGTCGGGAACTGGTGGGCGCATTTAAAACACCAACGTTGCGCAATGTTGCCCACACTGGTCCTTATATGCACGCAGGGCAATTCTCTACCCTGGAAGAGGTGCTGGCACACTACAATCGCCCAACACCACCCTACTATGACCGCAAGCAGCATCCGAGCCGGCCCCACTTTGATATATTACCCCTGGGGCTGGATGAAACACAGATAACACAGCTTATCGCCTTTTTGGAAACCTTGTCGTCACCCATGCCATTGAACGATCCACTGTGGCGCGCACCCTAAACCGATGCACCCTGGTGCCAGCTAGGCCTGGCCAGCTTTGCTGGTGTGTTTGCTCACTGCCGGTGGCTGTCGGGGCCGCTCGAGTATGTTTCTCTTTCGCTTTCTCAGGTGCAAGCCTTCCAAGGCTTCAATACGGTGGTTGATAACGAGACCTTTGGAGTTGAGTAAACCGTACAATATAGGGTAACCCGCACCTTTGTGCCGGATCGCCCGCTCTCACAGTCCCTTTCTGAATGCTTGATCACCCTTGGTGACAACGCGATCGTGGTTCATTCTTGCAAGCGCCGGGCTCACTGAGTGGATTCTGACGGATCCTGTGAGAAGTCACCAGTTTCCTGAGGCGCTTGGTTTGAGCCTCGCGCTTCTTCATGGCTCTGGTGATTTTTTCTTCAGTGTTGCGTTTCTTCAGGTTGGGATCGTTATTGGGATAACTGAACTGGAAATCTCATTGCGCTTATGATGCTAAATTCCGGGAGTAAGTCAAAAAGACTTGAATTTAAGGCACTGTTTCAGGATAGTGCGCGATTGCGTCTGTTGGGCTTGTGGTTTTGATCAGCCCCACCGAGGTGGTCCAGTTTAAATGTTAGTGTATAGTGGGCCGTGGCACTTTCTCCACGGTGGTTTCCGGGGCCGGTGGGCTGTAGCCCACGCACTGTGTGGCCGCTTGGTGTTGTAGTGCTTCCTCCACTCCTCAATAATAATTTCCGCCTCTTGTAACGTATAGAATATTTCACTGGGTAGCTTGACACCCGAGAGTGGACAAGTACTGACCAATGAGAGTGGTGTTGCACTGATCGAGCTGGATGTTGAAGGGCAGGATATTGGCAGTACCGGAGAGATTGTTGTTACCTACGATACCGCCAGTACCAATCAGGCGCCTTTCTCGCCTCTGAGATTTACTATCGTAGAGCCTGCTTTACAGCTGGGTTATTTTAACAATGGGCAGTTTGTACCGGGCAGTCTGGAGATTGTTGCTACTGTGTCTGATGAGTTGGTGGTATCTACAGGCATACCGGACCAGGATTCATTTTCTGTGTCTGCCACGGTTCTGAATACCGGTGGCGACAGCGTGGACGGCGTAACTTCGACAATCAATGTTAAAGCTGCCGATTCTTTCAATAACCCCATTCTCGATGGCACCGCAATCACATTTAAGACCGAGTACGGACGCATAGAGGGGTCCTGTACGACTGTTGGTGGTGATTGTTCCGTGAACTGGACGAGCCAGGATCCCCGGAAACCGCTGGCCTACACCTTCCTTGATGACGATGGTAATGTGGCTTCACTTCGAACCATTTTCAATACGGATTGTAGTGTGCCAGGGGTACCCAGAGGTGTCTCCTGTCCGGCTAGTCTGGGGCAGCCCTATGGTGCGCGCTCTTCGATTCTGGCATATACGCTGGGGCAGGAAAGCTATAATGATGCAAATGGTAACGGGCTGTATGACACCGGAGAAGTTTTCGTTGATTTGCCAGAAGCGTTTCTGGACACCAACGAAGATGGGGCGTTTGGTAACCCCAACGAAGTGGGGAGTTGCCATCCTGACTGCCCCGAAGTAGCGGGTGACGAAGATATTCCTGTGCCTTTGATTGAAAATGATGCCTACGACCAAGGCAATGGTATTTATAATGGCATTCTCTGTTCAGACACTGCCGAAGCAGCGGCTGCCTGCTCCAAGGAACTGGTGCATGTGCGTCAGCAGGTGACGGTTCTGGTAGCGGGAGAAACCCCGTACGCAGGGATCTTTGAAGGTGTCGGCATCAGTGCCCGCCTTAGCTCAGACATCGATATTTCAAGGAGCGATTCCGGTACACGTTATTTCTATCTTTCTGACGTGTACAACGGACGCTTGCCCCTGGGTACGACGATTAAGACTAAATCAGACTATTGTGTCGTGGAGCCAGAGGACAATGCGGTTGCCAATAGCAGTGCATTTGGTCCCAGTCTCTTCCCGATTACAGTTACTGCTCCTGATAATGCCGAGCGGAATGGTTCTGGTTTCGTGAGGATTGAGGTCAATGTGCCGGCCCCCGGAGGTAACACTGGTGGCATTACCAAGACCTGGCGGTTCAGATGTTCCTATGATTTGTGCGTAAACTCGCCTGATGATGAGAAGTGTCAAGATTCCTGATAGTAAGTTTGACCTTTACCGGGCCGCATCAGCGGCCCGGTTGTGTTTTTGCCGCGGCGAATTGGGGGACTGCAGTGGCTATTTTATTGGGTTTATTGCCAGTGGGGCGTCCCGATACTATTGGTAGCCCCGCTTAAAATGGTCCGCGCCGGCCTGACCAGCGGGCCTGATGGGTAGAACCCAGCGCCCGATCTTACGCTTGGATCGTATTTATTCCCATCAGTGTGCGCTATCCAATGCATGAAAAGCCGCTTGACGATTTTTTGTCAAGTGATTTATTTTCAGGGTCAAACCCTGTACTTTGTTACCGGTACTGCACCTGGTTGGTAATTTGGAAACCCTATGAATGAATCTGTAGCTCTTTATCGCGCTTTTTCAGAGTTTCAACCGCCGCGGACCATACGTAGTTGTGAGTACTGTATTAGTGAAAAACAGTTAAAGGTGCTTGCCACAAAAAGGCTGGTGGATATCACCCCGGATGAAATCGCAACTTATGCCGGCTCCGCACTTAAAACGGTTGGTTCGATTGATGATTTTATGTATCTGTTTCCCAGGGTGTTCGATCTGCTTATGAAGGATGCACTCGAATGGGTAGATCCGGAGATTGTCTATGGGGCTATGGTTGAAGCCAACTTCAGCCAATGGGATAAGCGAAAAAAAGACCTTATTCAGGGCCTGTCAAGAAAGAAATATGTAAACGTATTGAAGGGCGGAGATACTATTTTGGGGATAGATGTCTGGTTATGTGCGATCTCCCATATAGAAAATGATCTCAGTTTCTATTTGCAACAACTGGAGCAACCAGAACACGCCCAGGCTTTGTACAGTTTTATTGAGCGGAATATGCAGTCTATCTTCAGCGGCAAACTGCAAAACCCTTTCTGGCGGGATTACCCCGACCAGGAAAAGATCATATTGTCCTGGATGCGTCAGGGAAGGGTTGCAGAGTATTTGCTCAAGGTCTATGGCATGGATTTGAAGAAACGGGCAACAAGTTGAAGCGCTACTTATAACTATTCAGCGTTGCGCTTACTGTTATCCAGAAAATCTGATCGATTAGGTGATAAAATATGCCAAAAAACAGACCTGATTCCGGTGAGGCTTGTAAAAAACAGAAGCTCAAATCTGGGTGCTCAGGCCAGAAGTGCGGCGAGCATACCAATGCAGATAAAACCCGCAATGGCTGCGGTATGCTGATTGTATGCTTGCTTTTTTTTTCGCTGCTGTTTTTTATCTTCGAGAGGGTTCAGAAATCCCATGATGCACAAAAAATTCGCGATATAACTGCTACTCTCGCTGGCTGACTGGAAGTCTGCCAGCGAGGAAGCTCGCTGGATCACCACCATTGCGCTTTTCAATATGATGAAAGAGACAAAAAACGCCTCACAAGGCGACCAGGAAACAGAGGATATCAATTCCTTAAAGCGCTGCTTTGACAACGCGGCACACAAAGCAGGGGTCGAAAGCCAGCTGATTACCGAGCACGCCACGCTTTGTATTGCTCAAATTACACAACAAACCCCATTGGCTGCGCCAGCGACCAGGGAACCTTAATACCGGCGGCAGTTACCCGATGTAGCTACAGGGAGGGGTTTACGTATCGTCAGGTGTCCACTTACTGATAAGGGGACAGCTGATTTTCCCCAATCCTCAACCACGGCCTGGTACTATCGCTCACCGTTGTCTTTAAAGCCGAATTCCAGCAGTCCCTTTTTTTACTGAGTCAGATTATGCAGTTGCCCTCTTCGGCGTTACAGGCCGCTATTGAGAATGCCTACACGACCTTCGCCCGATATCCGCGTTCCGCAGATATCAGTGGTTGCCCTTGCTGTGTCTCGGAGGAAGACCAAAAAGCGCTACGTAGAGCACCTCTCCGTGAGCTTACCAGCAATGATCTAGACAGATATGCCATTAAAGCCATGACCACCTGGGGTGGAGACGAAGACTTCAAGCATTTCCTGCCCAGGCTTCTCGAACTTATCGCCACGAACGCCCCATTAGCTCATTGTAGCGAGGTCATCGCCGGCAAGCTTGTAGAAGCAGAATGGCATAGGTGGTCAGAGCCTGAGCAAAACGCAGTGGTTTTATTTTTCAATGCGTGGTGGCAGTGGGGGCGCTGGGAAGATACCCGGCAAGTAGAAACCTGCTTGTCCACACTGGCCTGTGCGGGGTGGGACGTGTCCAGGCAGTTAAGCGAATGGTGGAATGATGACGCCCCGGCTTCCCGGCAATGCATCATTGCGTTTCTGGCAAGTCAGGTGAATGTACTCACCCAGGGAGAGTCACCATCAGCCTTTTGAGGAAAAGATGGCACTCAGGTTTTAAAAACCTGGCTGGATGACGTTGTACAGGTACCCGCACTACTTTCGCTCGCCCTGGAGCATCCCATCGACACAGAAGTGTACGATTTATATACAATAGCGTCCCTGCGCCTTGGCAGCAGCGCCGCAGATACCTGGTTTGAAGAGTACTATGCCCGCCACCTAAGCGTACATTAGGGTCAAGGGCTGATCACCCCGCCGTACTGGGTTTAGATGAGACGGAGTTGCAGGGGTATTAATCCGGCACTGCGCGTGAAATTTGATCGGCCGTAATTTCAGTCGACTCATTAAGGCTCGTTTCGCGAAATTGTAGATTGGCCAGACGGGCGTAGAGTGCACAGTTGCGCAGCAGTTCCTGATGTGTGCCAGTGGCGATGACCCGGCCCTGATCCAGCACGGCAATTTTATCTGCATGCAAAATAGTGGACAGGCGGTGCGCAATGATGACAGTTGTGCGGCCGCGCATTAGTTCCTGTAGTGCCAGTTGAACCTGGTGTTCACTCTCGGTATCCAGCGCACTGGTAGCTTCGTCCAGTAATAATATGGGGGGATTGTTGAGGATGGCTCGGGCCAGTGCAATGCGTTGGCGCTGGCCACCCGAAAGGCGAACACCCTGTTCCCCCAGATGGCTTTGGTAGCCCTCAGGCAGCGCGCTAATGAATTCGTGAGCGTGTGCGGCACGGGCGGCGGCAATGATCTCTTCTTCGCTGGCATCGAGTTTGCCGTAACGAATGTTGTAGCGGACATCGCCGGTGAACAGTGCCGGCTGCTGGGGTACCAGCGCCAGGCTTTCTCGCAGCTGCTCCAGGCTGAGGGTGCGAATATCGTGACCGTCTAATTCAATGCGGCCCTGCTGTGGGTTGTAAAAGCGCTGCAGCATTTCGAATACAGTGGATTTTCCCGCACCGGAAGGGCCTACCAGTGCAAGGCTTTTGCCTGCTTCTATGGTGAGGGAGAAATTGTCCAGCGCGCGTTGATTGAGTCGGGTCGGGTAGCTGAAACTGATGTTGGTCATGCGCAGTTCGGGCTGCTTGCTGAGGGCGGTAACAGCGGATTTTTCTGGCGATGAAATGAGGCTGGGCGTATCAATAAGCTCGACTAACCGTTCGGCGGCGCCTGCGGCTCGCAGTAAATCACCCCAGACCTCGGATATTGTCGCGAAGCCTGATCCAACCATGATCGCGTAGAAGGCAAAGGCGCCGAGCTCGCCACCACTCATGCGTCCGCTCAGCACATCCTGCCCTCCTTCCCAAAGCATGCCAGACATGCCAATAAATAGCAGTAAGATTGCTGCGCAGATGAGCAGTGAGCGCTGCCAGATGCGTCGTCGTGCAATGGCAAAGGCGATTTCAACTTCGCGCGAAAACGCGCTGCTTTCGAAGTTCTCCCGGGTGTAGCTTTGCACCACGCGAATATGCTGAATCACTTCCCCTGCATAGCTACCGACACTTGCGATACTGTCCTGGCTTTCGTTAGAGAGTTTCTTAACCCGGCGGCCAAACACGAGGATCGGTAGCAAAATCAGCGGTACCCCGACGGTGATAATGAGGCTGAGCTTGAGATTCGTGATAAACATCATCACCAGCGCCCCTGTTGTGGTGAGGCTGCTGCGCAAGGCCATGCTAAAAGAGGAGCCAATAATGGTTTGCAGTAAGGTGGTGTCGGTGGTCAGCCGAGACATGATTTCGCCCGAGCGATTCGTCTCGAAGTAGCCCGGATGTAACCGGACGAGGTTATCGAAGACGGCTTTGCGAATATCGGCACTCACTCGCTCTCCCAGCCAGGACACAAGGTAAAACCGGATAAAAGTGCCCACAGCCATCGCTGTTGCGAGCATAATCAGCAAGGTAATGGCGCTCTTCAAGTCGGCGCTGGAGTCACCGTTAAAGCCGTTGTCGATGAGTACTTGCACGCCCCTACCCATAGAGAGCGTCGCGCCGGCAGTGAAGAGGAGGGCAGCGATGGCAGCCACAACGCGCAGTTTGTAGTGGGCGAGAAAACCGAATATCGGACGCAGCGAGCCGACGCCTTGAGCCTTGCCTTCGCTCACAATGGGTATCTCCGTGTCCGTGGCAGATCAATAGTTTGGACTGATTGGGGCTTCATCACTGCTGTGGTCACTGCCGGTTGGGGGGTGTTAGTGTAATGATTTCGCTCGGCTATGGATATTCGCCTGGTATGCACTGAACTGATATCCCAGGCCCGCTCCAGAGGGGGCACGCCGCATGACAGGGCAGTTTGAAGGCAGGGTCGTCATAGTTACAGGCGACAGTAGAGGGCTGGGTCAGGCAATGTCGCTGGGCTTTGCCGTGGAGGGGGCAAGCGTCTGGTGGCGTTGGAGAAGAATCAATCATAGACGCTCACAAATTGAGAGAGTCGGCCTTAGGGCTGTTTTTTTCTCCTCGACAGGCCTGTAGACCGTTAAGAAGGTATATCCGATTAGCTTCTGAGGTTGATTGACTCAGCTGTCTAAAATTGAAGCATAAGGAGGTCGCAATTGGTACGGATACCCGCTTAATAGCGGTTTGTAATCGATTCAGCTACTGGCGGAAAGATGGATTTTACAGTTTCCCAAGCTATGTACCCAGCGTATCAGCAAGTCGAGCCTGCTCAAGCGGTATAAGTCCAATCAAATTGCCTCCGGCAAACCCAGCCTGATTCAGCCGGTGTTCTCCAGAGGCAATAGGATACGTTTTCCAGCAAGCTCCTGGTTTAGGGCAAAGAAAGGCATCTGGTGACTGCCTTTCCGGTATCCCTCAAGCTTGGCCAAAAGCTTGGCCTTTTTATTTGGCTTGCTATCAACTGTTGGTCTAGCCTAATGGGCCTAGAATTTTTCCGGGGATTGCTTAGCAACTGCGCTTGCGGTTAAGGCGTCAGTTGTGTGGGTGAAGCTGACAGGTATTTCCGCGCTTGCCGCAGCTTGTACCGCTGCCAACGCGTTAATAATGCCGTACCCGTAGAACCGGTTTGGGGATGCCGTATTATCGGCAGTATTGCGTAGAATATCCCGAACTTGAGACGCGCTAAGATTGGGGTTGGACTGGAGTAATAACGCAGCGACTCCCGCAGTTAATGGGCAAGAAAAAGACGTACCGTTGGCATACGAATAGCGGGTATTTGAGCTTGAACTGGCGACGCGCACGCTTGAACCCATCGCCATAACGTCCGGTTTGATTCGACCGTCAGCCGATAACCCGACCGAGCTAAAGAATGAACGCGAACCTGACGAAGTCACCGCGCCAACCGCCAGGACAAAATGACCGTCGGAAGGCGCACCTAAGGTATTTTGGCTTGAGTTTCCACTATTACCTGTAGAATTAATTACCACGATACCTTTTTCTGCTGCGAGGTCGGCACAAATTGTAACGATGGCGGTGTCACCGTCCATATCCGACGGAGAATAGTCGCCGCCGGAGTCAAAGTCATTGTAACCTAAGGAGCTGGTAATAATTTGCGCACCGTTTGTATCTGCCCACTCAGCCGCTGCGCACCAGTTATCTTCTTCGACGTGTAATTCTGATTCGGTATTTTCGGTTTTGGCTAAATAATACGTCGCGCCGTACGCCGGGCCGATTAAATTGCCTGGGCTATAACCACCGATGGTGCTGAGAGTGTTGGTACCATGACTACCGTTGCCCATGCCGCCGTCACCCACATCCGTGTCACCGTTGACAAAATCCCAGGTGCCGGCGATATACATTTGATTAAACGTTTCATGGGTTAATCGATTGAAGCCTGAATCAAAAATAGCCACGATGACTCCGCTACCGTTATAGCCCATATCGTGAACAGGGGGTACGTTGATTTGATTATTCTGGGTAAAAGAATTGCCATAATCTAACAAAGTAGCTACCCCAGGTTGCGTCGGCAGTGGCTGCTGCATGTCTTTAAGTGGTTGCCGCGAGCTAACTGGATTGGGTTTACGCTTGATCGATTTCACCAAGGTGATTTTCTTAATGAATTTCAGTTTGGATAATTGCGCTAGCACTATCGGTGTGGTTTCTACGGAGACGGCATTAAGCGCTTTTAACTGATGTCTTATTTTACCCACTTTAGCCTTGACCGAATCAAGGTACTCAGGATTGATCGGTATATCGGTCAAGTCGACCAGGTTATCGACGCCACGATTGACAATCCGACGTTGTAAAGCGCGCGATGAAAGAGACTGTTTTGCTGCTAACAGTTTTGCATCGAGATTGTCTCCTTTATCTTTAAAATAAATAAAGGCCGAAACTTGCTGTTGCGCTTTTTCTGTGGATAAAAAATTTTGTATTTTGTGTGAGAGTATGTTTGAGTTGGTTTGCGCTGTCAGACTCGATGATAGAAAAACCAATAGCGCAGCTAGGCCGGTTAAAAATTTATACTTTCTTATATTGATCTGGAACATTGGTTTAGTTCTTCCTTGTAATAGTTAATTAAATGGGCTTTATACATCTGAATTTTTACATGCCTTTTTTGAACAGGATCCAGGCTAGATAGTTTTCATCCTCAATTAAGGGTTCGCGGTTTCAAGTAATAACTGCAATTTCATTACGCGGCAAGCAAATCTGCTCGCTGTCCCATAAATAGTTCGTTTGGTGATCGACAGCCCCTCGTCTTTCTCGGACGGTTGTTAAGTCGATCCATCACTGCTCTTCTCACCTCCAGCTGTGTCACTTTTTTCAAGTCTGTACCTTTCGGTAAATATTGACGCAGCAAGCCATTAGTATCGCGGATTCAACCTTGAAGTGCATATCTCCGATCCGCTTTGGTCTTGAACTTCGATTTGTATACCTTTTGTCTTAAGTCAAAGGCCATCTTCCTGCGAGGAGGATAGCTTAAACGACTGTGTTCTGTTCCTCTCAAATGGGATTTACTATTAAGGAGCTATTGTCGTTATAGTTTTAGACTTGCCTGCTGGAACCTTCACTTCGACATAGGAGATTGGAACCCCATTAATACTGGCAGCTGAAGCAGTCCTTGCTGCGCCATTTATGTACAGAGTTTTATGAGAACCTTCAAACTGAGCTTTCCAAGTTAATGTTTGCGTTGAGTTTTGTTGGTTTGTGAGGGTTGATGTATGGGTCCCTTGATGGCGAAGATTGACGAGGTTATCAATGGTTCGGTTATAGTCTGTGACATCCATTATGCTTTGGCCAACAGGTAAATTATTAACCTGAACATAGTCTAATTCGAGAGGTAATCTTGACAAGGTTTCGATGGTATTTTTATAAACTTTGGGTTTATAGCCCATCATGTAAGAGATAATATTAGAGACGTTGGTAAAGGCAATTTCAGGGTAGGTTCTTTGCTTCTGTTCTTCTGACTGGTTGCTGTAAAAGCGTGATAGATTTCTCTGCATCCAGTGCCAAGCTTCTTCGTTTTTACCGTAGTTATAGAAGACTTCTGGAAGATATGTAATGGCTTCTTCGTTAAGCCCCCTTGTCAACACTTTCTCGTGAATAAATTGTAAATAGTCATCTGCCTTTTTGCCAGGTTCCAACAGTTCTTTTAATGGCATAAAATAGCTGTTCTCATGCCCCCATCCGTAAATTGCATTACCGTGACCGTCGAATGCTCTGGCATAGGTTTTTAAATTGTCGTTGTACCATTGGGATCGAAAAAGATTTAACGTGGTCGCTGCTCGGGTTTTATACGTATCTGCCTCAGCATTGAGTGCGCTTGCCTGATTGGGGTCAAGGTTTGCTCTTGCTCTCAATATGCCTTCCATCGCCAGTAAAGACTGGTATTGAACACCCAATGTATCGCCTGCTTCGGCTACCCGCCTCATACTGTTTTCAATGCGATAAAGTTCGTGATTTCCGCCAGTTCCTGATAAATCAACTCTGATAACAACGTCCTGAAGGTTGTTCCAGTCAAGGGTAAACTCGTGCTGGTCGAAATAAGATGGGTATCTGACATCTGTCATATCAATCACTAAACGATTTTCAGTACCATTTGAAAACTTAAACTCAAAAGAGGACTTTATTCTATTGGATTTATTGTTTTTAATGTCTTTAAAGTAATTGGCCTTAAGCGTCACCTCATTATTACTGACGGTGTAGTCTTTTTCATCTATTAAAGGCAGTTTGCCGTCGGTAATGGATTGAAGTGTAACCCCTGCTGGAAGGTTGAGTTTTATCGTCTGGTTGGCAATGGGGTCTCTGGTGTTAATTCGCAGGTAGTCATGATCGAGTAAAGGTGCTGTGCCATCGGCTCTTAAAAGGTTGTTTATCTTAACGTGCACAAAGTTATCTTTGCCATTTCTAAAGCGTATCTTTAACGATACATCCTGAACACCCAATTTATTAAAATATTCCTTCTTAATCGTTAAGGTGTAAGGCGCTGTATTCATGTTATAAACCATATCATCTTTCGTTAAATGGCTGTCTCCTTCAAATTCCCACAACGTGGGCAGTATGCCTTCATGGCTTCGGTTATCGGCGATTCCATTGCCATTAAAATCATAAATATCAGAAAATTCATTATGGAGAGTTCGGCCATAATTGACAAATACATCAGAAACCCATCTTGGATCACCTGTGTACTCGTACATGGTGTAGATTTTTTCCAAAAGTTCATAGGGCGCAGGCAGTTCCTGAAATCCTGAATCCATATAGTAGGGGAAACCGTAAAAATTATAGGACCAAAGCGTCCAGTATTTCGTCCAATAGCTTTTATTTCTTGCCGTCGCTTCAGGATCTGCCGGGTCAACCGCGTTGATGTCTATGCGTGTATCTTTCAACGCATCGAGTGCGAATTGAGAAAGCATTTTATGGTTTTCTTCATTCAAACTTAAGATAGACCCTCCTTCTACCTGGTGGGCTATATCTCTCAGGCAAAAATTTTCACGGTATCCTTGTGCAGTCGGGCTCGGGGCACCATGGTAGCTTCCCCAAAATGACGAAATAGCAGGTGTGCCGTACTCTCTGAAACGAGTAATTCGATTATCGATTTCAGTCGTCGGATATTGCCTTGGGCCAACAACGAGGCTGTCATAAATATACCTTATGGACTCAGAAATAGACTCATCCAGGTCTTTATTGCTCGATGTCACCTCAATTAAATGATTAGGGCGAATTCTTGGATCAATCCCATTATTTTCACTCGCTGCGTTACGCGCTACTAGTAAAGTTAAAAGAGCAGTGGATAGGATGGAAGTGCGCTTCCAAGAAAGACTTATAGTATTTTTAATCATAGCTATTATCCAAAATTTAGCAGATAATGGTAGTGTATATACCCATATACCTTCGAGGATTAGGTTTCGAGAATGAAAAAGTCACTCAAAATATGTGCTGAACAGGATTATCAATACCTAAATTTCAAACGCTTTGAATATATTAAACGGATATATTCTATTTGGATAAAAAAATTGACATCTTCCCCATCCTGACGGACGGCGATGCCCAGCCGTAAGAGTTTCGGACTGCTATCGGGTATCGTCCGACAATTATAGACGCCCACAAATTGAGCGGGTCGGACTTGAGGCTGTTTTTTCTCCTCGACAGGCTTATTAGACAGTTAAGAAAGGTATAACCGATTAGTTCCTGACGTTGATTTACACAACTGTCTAAAATTCAAGCATGAGGAAATCGCAATTGGTACGGGTACCCGTTTAATCGCTGTTTGTAATCGATTCAGATACTGGTGGGAAGGCAGAATTTACAGTCTCGCAAGCTATGTACCCAGCGTTTATGCTGCTCAGTGCAGACCTGCCGGATTTTCTCTGCTGCGCCGACTAAACGCTTGAAGCAGCTTTCGAAGTTACGGTTGGGCTAGAACCCGTGTTTGGGGGAAATACCCAAGCGCTGTAGGATGGGTGGGGTATCGGCGGCAATAGCGCCGCGTTTTTTGGCATCTAAATGCCGCCCACTCCAGTCAATGAGTTCCAGGTAGTGATCCAGCTGAAAGGGGAGCCCTTTGAGTATATTTAGCCGCGCCGCGCCGCGCCGGCAAAGGGCAGAAGGTTTTGCGGCTGTTGCGCAGAGGCGGCTGCGCGAATACCTTGTCGAATTGAGGGGTAATAGGGCTTAGCGTTTGGTGCGGTTGGCTTTTTATCTTTATGTGAGCGGCGAACCTGACAGAAAC
>NZ_JAVAMR010000057.1:0-19098 GCF_030731025.1 Microbulbifer sp. 2205BS26-8
ACAGTCAACACCAAACACCGCTCCATGACCCTGACCTTGATCGGCGTATCCACCACAAAACCGGCCCGTTCAAGCCAGTGGCCTTTGAGTGTACCATAGGCCGTTTGCAGAAGACCCCGAGAACCTATGGCTTGTTGATGACGGCAGGAGCCAGAACAAGAGGTGGCAAAGGCCCCGACGAATGGAAGCCGCCTTATGAGCCAGTACAGACCATCTATGTCCAGCGGTTTATGGCGATAGTGGAGAAGTATGGGCTGGCTTTAACTGAAGAGGAGTCGGCTCAGTACCAAGGGCAATGAAGAAATACTGATTATATATACAGATTTAGCAGGGGGTAACTGTGACCACCTGTAGAGACTGCAAGGGGTAAAATACTGGTTATACATACAGTAATTGCCCCTAAAATTTTGGCTAACTTATTGATATTGTTAGTTTTAAAACAGGTTTCACAGGCATTGCCCAGCCGGGGCAGCTCTGCTGCACAGGGTGTGCAGAGGCCGCTCTCACCTGCCCTGTCTCCACACAACAGGCACTGTGCCAGGTTGTGTGAGAGCAGAGCGGATAAAAAGTGGTAAACCATAATCAGGCAATTGAGTTGACAGCGATTGGGCCGCGGCTAAACTGGCCAGCTTGTCCGGTCGTGTGCGCCAGTGGCCATTAGAGCCTGCCGACCGGTCCCGTGCGGATCGCACCAGCACACATCATGCCAGCAACAGAGAGAGTAAGCCCTGTGACCGCCGCTCAGCAAATGCCCGCCGCCGAGATTCGCCACGATTGGACCCGTCAGCAGGTTCTGGATCTGTTCGCGATGCCGTTTAGCGATCTGATGTTCACCGCTCAGCAGGTGCACAGGGTACACTTTGATGCTAACCGGGTGCAGGTGAGCACCCTCTGTTCCATCAAGACCGGCGCCTGCCCGGAAGACTGCGCCTACTGCCCGCAAAGTGCCCGCTACGATACCGGGCTGGAGCGGGAAACGCTGATGCAGGTGGAGAAGGTGCTGGAAGAGGCCCGCGCGGCCAAGGCCGGTGGTGCCACCCGCTTTTGCATGGGCGCAGCCTGGCGCTCGCCCAAGAAAAAAGACATGCCCTATGTCACCCAGATGGTGCGCGAGGTGAAAGCGCTGGGTATGGAAACCTGTATGACCCTGGGTATGCTGAGCGATGAGCAGGCCCAGGCGCTGGCCGATGCAGGACTGGATTACTACAACCACAATCTGGATACCTCGCCAGAATATTATGGCGAGATCATCACTACCCGCACCTATCGGGATCGTCTGGAGACCCTGGGTCGGGTGCGCGCAGCCGGTATGAAAGTCTGTGCCGGTGGTATTGTCGGCATGGGCGAAGGCGACAGGGATCGCGCCGGCCTGCTGATGCAGCTGGCCAACCTGCCCGAACACCCGGAGTCGGTGCCGATCAATATGCTGGTACGGGTGGCCGGTACCCCCCTGGAAAAACAGAAAGACCTGGACCCCTTCGAGTTTATTCGCTGTATCGCCGTGGCCAGAATTATGATGCCAAAGTCCCATGTGCGCCTGTCGGCGGGACGCGAACAGATGAGCGACGAGATGCAGTCAATGGCCTTCCTGGCCGGAGCCAACTCCATTTTCTATGGGGAAAAACTGCTGACCACCGCCAACCCCGAAGCCAACAAGGATATGCAGCTGTTCAGCCGCCTGGGAATCCAGCCGGAGGAATACCGGCAGTACAGCGATGAGCCTGAGGTGGAAGCGGAGTTGAGTGCTCAAATCAGCGAGCAGCAAAATGATGCGTTTTTCTACGATGCGGCCAAATGACCATGGACCAGACCTTGCGCCAGCGTCTCGATGCGCGGCGCCGGCACAATCTCTATCGGGAAGTCAAAACCCTGGATTCGGTGCCGGGTCCCCTGGCCAGGGTGAATGGTCGCGAACTGCTCGCCTTCTGCAGTAACGATTACCTGGGGCTGGCAACCCGTCCCGAAGTCATCCGTGCCCAGCAGGCCGGCGCCGAACTGGGCACCGGCGCCACCGCTTCCCACTTGGTCAACGGACACTTGCAGATCCACCAGCAGTTGCAACACAAACTCGCCGAAGTCACCGGGCGCGAGGCGGCGCTGGTGTTTTCCAGTGGCTATATGGCCAACCTGGGCACACTCTGTGCGCTGCTGGGGCGCGCCGATAATATCATTTCCGACAAGTTCAACCACGCTTCCCTGATCGATGGTGCGCGCCTGTGTGGTGCCCACAGCCTGCGTTTCCCACACAATGACCTGGAGGGACTGCATCGCCAGTTACAGCGCGCCGCCGGGCGCGGTGGCAATACCCTGGTGGCAGTGGATGGTGTGTACAGCATGGATGGCGACCTCGCGCCACTGGCGGAAATTGCCGGCCTGTGCCGGGCATATGGTGCCTGGTTGATGGTGGATGAAGCGCACGGATTCGGGGTGATGGGCAATGAACAATGGCCCCTGGCGGGCAGCTGCGCTGCGGCGGGCCTCGGCCAGTCTGAAGTGCAGGCCATTATGGGCACCCTGGGCAAGGCCGCCGGTAATGCCGGGGCCTTTGTGGCCGGTTCCCGCACACTGATTGATTACTTGGTGCAGTTTGCCCGCCCCTATATCTATACCACCGGCATGCCGCCGGCGGTGGCCGCCGGTTGTGTCGCCGCCATTGATCTGATGCGCAGCGAGCCCCAACTGGCCCGGCGACTGGAGGATAATATTGCGTATTTCCGCCGGCGTGCCGCCCGGCAGCAGTTGCCTCTGACAGGCGCTCCCGGCGCTATCCAGCCACTGCCGATCGGCTGTGCAGGAACCGTTATGACGGTGTCAGCGGCGTTGGAACGGAGCGGTTTTATGGTGGGTGCCATACGCCCGCCTACGGTGCCCGCCGGCACCGCCCGCCTGCGCATTACCCTGAGTGCCTCCCACAGCCACTGCCAGATTGATGCGCTACTCGATGCGCTTACCGCAGTGCTGCGGGAAAATCACGCGGTGTGCCGGTGAGCCAGGTTGAAAACCTGGTGTTTCTGCACGGCTGGGATGGGGACCCGCGTCCGTGGCAGCCGCTGCTTGCGGCTGTGCGCGAACAGCTGGAGCTCCCCCTGCACTGTATCGGCCTGCCGGGTTTTGGCGAGCGCAGTGCCGAGCCCTGGCCGCAGGAGGAAGCCCTTTTACAACAGCTCTACCAGTCACTGCCACGAAACTGTGTACTGGTGGGACATTCCCTCGGCGGTATGCTGGCTTTGCGGTTGGCAGCCAGACCGGGACAGACAAAAATCCGCGGGATGATCACTATCTCTGCGAATGCCTGTTTCGTGGCGCGGGATAACTGGCCGGGTATGCCGCGGTGTACCTTTGAGAGTTTTCGTGCGGCCTTTGAGCGGGACCCCCACGGCACCTGGGAGCGGTTTTGTGCCCTGCAGTCCCAGGGTGACAAAGCCATGCGCGCCCTGCTCAAACACCTCAGAGGGCGCAGGCCCGATATCCACCCGGAGGTCTGGTTGCAGTCCCTGGATTGCCTGGCCGGGCTAGATAATCGCGCGCTATTGCAGGAACTGGCAATTCCGGCCCTGTACCTGTTTGGCAGGAATGATGCCCTGGTGCCCCGAGCGGCGGCGGAGGAAATCCGGGCCAGTGGTGCCCCGGTGGTGGTGGTGGCGGGTTGCGGTCACAAGCCGCATCTGTCGCAGCCGGGCCAGGTGGCCGGGCAGTTGCGGCAGTTTGTGCAGGGCCTGTCCCCTACTGGTGCACCGGGAGCGGCGCCCTTTGACAAGTCAGCGGTGGCGCGCTCTTTCGGTCGTGCCTCCAGCAGCTATGACGATTGTGCCCACTTGCAGCGGGCGGTGTGCCGCCAGCTGGTGAACATGGCAGAGTATCACTGGGTGCCGCGCACCATTGTTGATTTGGGCAGTGGTACCGGTTTTGGCACCACACTGTTGCGCCAGCACTTTCCGCAAGCGCATATTGTCGCTTTGGATCTGGCCGAGGCCATGCTGCGCTTCGCGCGCAGTGAGCGGCCGCACGCGGGCGGTTATATCGCCGCGGATGCGGAGCAGCTGCCCCTTGCAGACGGCAGTGTGGATCTGGTGTTTTCCAGTTTGGCGCTGCAATGGTGCTACCGGCTGCCGCAGTTGTTTGCGGAATTCGGCAGAGTGCTGGCGCCGCAGGGCCATTGCCTGGTGGCCACGCTGGGACCCGGCACCCTGGCGGAACTGCGCAACAGTTGGGCCCGGGTGGACACCGGTGTACACGTCAACCGCTTTCTGCCCCTGGCCGATTGGCGCGATGCCGTGCGGCATGGCGGGTTGCAGGGAGAGGTGCGGCGGGAGCAGCGCCTGTTGTACTTCGACAGCCTGCGCCGGCTGATGCAGGAGTTGAAAGGGGTAGGGGCGCACAATATCAACCGCGCCGCCAGGCGGGGAATGACCGGGCGCGCCAGACTGCAGCGCCTGGGTGTGGCCTATGAGAGCCTCAGGCAGCCCCGGGGGCTGCCGGTGAGCTACGAGGTCATTTACCTGAAGCTTGCCCGGGGGGGCGATCAAGGGTAGATATCGATGGGCGTGGGTGTCTTGACCAGGGCCCAGATCTCGTCCATCTCCCGGTTCGAGGCCACTGCGATACAGCCGTCGGTCCAGTTGTTGCGGCGCAAATGTCTCTCCATATGGGACCACTCGGGTTTGATGCCGTGGACCATGATATCGCCGCCGGGGTTGACCCCCAGCCTGGCTGCGCGTGCGCGGTCCTGTTTATTCGGGTAAGACACGTGGATGGAGCGGTAAAAGCGACTGTTGGGGTTCTTCCAGTCCAGGGTGTAGCGGCCCTCGGGGGTGCGCTCATCCCCCTGGCGGACCTTGTGTCCCCTGGGGTTATCGCCGAAGGAAACGGTGTAGCTTTTTACCACCCGGCCGTTGCGCATCAGCTGCATCAGCTTCTTGGATTTGTACACTACAACATGGTCGACAGGGGTCACTTTCGCTGAGGCGAACAGGGGCACCGCCAGCAGCAGGGCAATGGTCAGGTATCGCATGGTCTTAAGCTGTTTGAGTATTTTCAGTTATTTCTGGAGTTACCGCGTCCCTGCAGAACAGTTTCCCCATTTAAAAGGGGGTTATTTTGTCAGCGCAACCCCGTGTCTTTGTTATCAGTACCCGGTTTGAATTGTTTAAAATTTGCGCTACATGGATAAATTACCATCAAGTTGGTGGCGTGAAAAGCCACTATAAGAAAAAATGTGCACATTCTTGGTCAGGGGAGGCGAAGGCCTTGGGCAGAACCTATTTTGTTGCCGGTACCGATACCGAAGTGGGCAAGACCTTTGTGAGCGCAGCCCTGCTCACCGCAGCCGCGAATGCGGGCCTTCAGACCGCGGCGGTAAAGCCCGTGGCCTCCGGCTGCGCGCGTACCGAAGCCGGACTGCGCAACGGAGATGCCTTGCTGCTGCAGGGGGCCATGACCCTGGAACTGGACTACCAGCAGGTGAATCCATTTGCCCTGGAACCCCCCATCGCCCCTCATATTGCCGCCATTGAAGCGGGCAAGCAGTTGAGCGTGTCGCGTATGGCCGGCATCTGTCGCGGTGTGATGTCCGCCGGTGCCGACATGGTACTGATCGAGGGCGCCGGTGGCTGGCGCACGCCGCTGGGGCCCAGGGCCCTCCTGTCGCAGCTGCCACGGGAGTTGAATACCCCGGTGATCCTGGTGGTGGGGATGCGGCTCGGCTGCATCAACCACGCCCTGCTGAGCGCCGAAGCCATCTGCCGCGACGGCCTGCCGCTGGCTGGCTGGGTGGCCAACTTTGCCCGCGAGGGGATGGCACGCGCAGAGGAGAACCTCGCCACTCTGGAAGCGTTGCTGCCGGCGTCTCTGCTCGGCGTGGTGCCCCACAGCGAGACACGGGATTACCGCGAGGCGGCCCGACATCTGGATATCCGCCCGCTGCTGCCCGCCTGATCCACGGCTCCACAGGGGCTCGCGGGATTCCAAACCGGTTGACTTTGAACGCCTGCAGACCTAGATTCAAACAAGCGTTTGAAACACTTGAATGAGGACCGGGAGCATGGCCGACTACAAGGCACCACTGCGGGAGATGCACTTCCTGTTGCACGAGGTATTTGCCGCGGAAAAACTCTGGGCGGAACTGCCCCAATTGTCCGGGGCCGTGGATCGCGAGACCGCCGACGCGATTCTCGAGGAAATGGCCAAGCTGGCCGCCAATACCCTGGACCCGATTAATCGCAGCGGCGACGAGGAGGGTTGCCACTGGCGCGATGGTGAGGTGACCACACCGGCGGGCTTTAAGGAGGCCTATGCCACGTTTTGCGCGGGTGGCTGGGGCGCACTGCTGGGCAATCCCGAATACGGCGGCATGGGGATGCCGAAAATGCTGGGTGCCCAGGTCGAGGAAATGCTCAATGCGGCGAATATCTCCTTTGCCCTCTACCCGGTATTGACCAATGGCGCCTGCCTGGCGATCGACGCCCATGCCAGCGAAACGCTGAAGCGGAAATATCTGCCCAAGATGTACGAGGGCACCTGGGCCGGTGCTATGGACCTGACCGAGCCCCACGCGGGCACCGACCTGGGTATTATCCGCACCAGGGCCGAGCCCCGCGAGGATGGCAGCTATTGCATAACCGGCAACAAGATTTTTATTACCGGCGGCGACCAGGATCTGTCCGAAAATATTATTCACCTGGTGCTGGCCAAGCTGCCGGACGCGCCCAAGGGCCCTAGAGGCATCTCCCTTTTTCTGGTGCCGAAATACACAATGAACGAGGATGGCAGCGTCGGCGAGAGCAACAATGTGCGTTGCGGCTCTATCGAGCACAAGATGGGCATCAAAGCCTCCGCCACCTGCGCGATGAACTTCGATGGCGCCCAGGGCTGGCTGGTGGGCGAGGTGAACAAGGGGCTCGCGGCCATGTTCACCATGATGAACTACGAGCGCCTGGGGGTGGGTATCCAGGGGCTCGGTGCCTCTGAGCGCTCCTACCAGAATGCCCTGGCGTATGCCTGCGAGCGTATCCAGAGCCGCTCGCCCGCCGGTGCCCAACAACCCGGGCAAGTGGCTGATCCGATTATTGTGCACCCGGATGTGCGCCGGATGCTGCTGACCCAGAAAGCCCTGGTGGGCGGCGGTCGCGCCCTCTCCACCTATGTGGCCCAGTGGCTGGACATCGCCAAATTTGGCGAGGGTGACGCCAGAAAAAATGCCGAGGCCATGGTGGCCCTGCTGACGCCGGTAGCCAAAGCCTTTACCACCGATATGGGTCTCGACTGCACCGTGCTCGGCCAGCAGGTGCTGGGCGGTCATGGCTATATCCGCGAGTGGGGCCAGGAGCAACTGGTGCGCGATGTGCGCATTACCCAGATCTACGAGGGCACCAACGGCATCCAGGCCCTGGACCTGGTTGGCCGCAAGACCGTTGCCAATGGCGGCGCGCTGTTTGAGGTGTTTGCGGCGGATGTGCAGAATTTTATCGATAGTGAGGTGGATTGCGAGGCAATGGCGGAGTTTATCCAGCCCCTTGCGGCGACGTTGCAGCGTCTGCGTGAAGCCACCGGGAACATGATTGCGGCCACCCGGGAAGACCCCTGCGCACCGGGTGCGGCTTCGGTGGAATACCTGCACCTGTTCGGCTATGTGGCCTACGCCTTTATGTGGGCGAAAGTGGTTTCCGTGGCGCAGGCCAGGCAGGAGGAGGACAGCTTCTACCGCGCCCAGGTGAAAACCGCGCGCTTCTATTTTGCCCGCCTGCTACCGCGTACCCAGGGTTTGGCTGCCAGCGTCAATGCCGGCAGCGCAGCCCTGATGGATATGGAGGAGGCGCTGTTCTAGGCGCTGCCAAACGCCGGTCGGAGCGTCCCGCAACGCGGGGCTTTTTGCTAGAGTCGCCGGTGGCTTTCCCCTACAATCGGGGCGCAATAAGAATGCGGGAAAGTACCCATGTCCGATACCCCACCGAAAAAGCTGTCCGACGAGGACCAGGCCCGGGTTGAGCAGTACCTCAACAGCGGCGTCAACCGAGTTGATCGCCGCCCGTTTCGCCCCTGGCTGCTGCTGTTGGTCATCCTGGTGGTGTTGACACTGCTGTCCCTGCTCAGCCTGTTGATCGCCCGCGCCAAGGGTGTTGTTTAGGGGGGCCTATGAGTACAGAAAAATCCTTTCGGCCATTGGATTTCACGCACCTGGATGAAGCGGAAATGTGCTGCCGTGCCGCTGCGTTTTACCAATTGATGCGCCGACGTCGCTCGGTGCGGGATTTCTCCAGCAGGCCGGTGCCCCGTGCCGTGATTGAGCATGCATTGTGCGCTGCGGGCAGCGCGCCCAGTGGTGCCAATATGCAGCCCTGGCACTTCGTGGTGGTGGAGAGCGCCGACATCAAGCGCCGTATCCGCCTGGCCGCGGAGGAGGAGGAGCGCGAGTTCTACCAGCACCGCGCCTCGGAGGAGTGGCTCAATGCCCTGGAGCCCCTGGGTACCGATGCCCACAAACCTTTCCTGGAGTCAGCCCCCTACCTGATTGCGATATTCCTGAAAAAGTTTTCCAGTGATGCTTCCGGTGCGCGCCGGAAGAACTATTACACGACGGAATCGGTGGGTATTGCCACAGGGATGTTAATTGCGGCCCTGCACGATGCCGGCGTGGCCACCTTGACCCACACTCCCAGCCCGATGAAGTTTCTCAATGATATCCTCGCCCGCCCCGCCACGGAAAAGCCCTATATGCTGCTGGTGGCCGGGCTACCGGCGGAGGGGGCCGAGGTGCCGGCAATCGACAAGAAGCCGCTGAAAGACATTGCAGACTTTGTGTGAGGTACCCAGGGTACGGCTTTGGGATTGGGTGTGACCCTGGGTACTGTGTGCCAGGTGAGGGAGTACAGCGCCTGTAAAAAACTGGGAGTGTTTGAGCGCGGGGTCCCATGTCAAAAATACTGATCGTCGAAGACGAAGCCGCAATCGCCGACACCCTGATTTACGCCCTGCAGGCCGAGGGCTTTGCCACCCACTGGTTGACCGTGGCCGCTGAAGCACTGGCGCTGCTCGAGCGCGAACCGTTTGACTTGGTTATCCTGGATGTCGGTCTGCCGGATATCAGCGGCTTTGAGGCCTGCAAGCGCCTGCGCCGTTTTTCCGAAGTGCCGGTTATCTTTCTCACCGCACACAACGCGGAGATAGACCGGGTGGTGGGTCTGGAGATCGGCGCCGACGACTATGTGGTAAAGCCCTTCAGTCTGCGCGAGCTGCGCGGGTCAAGGTCATTCTCAGGCACATGGCACCGCACACCGACAAGCCCACACCGGAGGTGCCCCTGGGGCCGTTTCGCATCGATCTGCTGCGCTACCAGATTCATTTCCACGGCCAGTTGCTGCCCCTGACCCGCCACGAATTCCTCCTGCTCGAAACCCTGCTGGGCCAACCCGGGCGGGTATTCTCCGGCGAGCAACTGCTGGACGCCCTGGGGGTGGCTGCGGAGGCCGGTTACGAGCGCAATGTCGACAGCCATATCAAGGGGTTGCGCGCCAAATTGCGGGTGGTGTCCCCTGTTGCCAAACCGATCCAGACGCACCGGGGACTGGGTTACAGTTGTTCCCCGGCGCTCTGAGATGCCACTGGGCATCCGCATCTTTGCGGTCTATTTCCTGTCCGTTGGCCTGGCCGGCTGGTTCGTGCTGAGTACCGTGACAGATGAAATCCGACCCGGTGTGCGCCAGTCCACCAAGGAAACCCTGGTGGATACTACCAACCTGTTGGCGGAGATTCTGCGCGAGGAGGTTAAGGCCGGTCACCTGGCCCAGAGCCATTTGCCCGAGTTGCTCGAAGCCTATGGCCGGCGCCAGCCGCAGGCGAATATCTGGGGATTGACCAAGCGCGCAGTCAGCCACCGCATCTATGTCACCGATGCCTCCGGCAGGGTCCTGCTGGATTCCAGCGGCCGGGCGCCTGCAGCAGTTGAGCGAAAGGCTTTTGCACCTGGCCCAAGTGGAGCAACGCCAGGGCCTGGAGGAACAGGAAGCAGTGCCACTGACCTATTTGCTGGAGGAGTTGTTAGAAGTCCAGCAGTCGCGTATTACTGCTGCAGGGTTGAAGGTTGAGGTTGTATTAGATCGTGCATTAAAGCTATATGGAGAGCGTTTTCTGTTGCGCCAGGCGCTGGCCAACTTACTGGATAATGCCCTAGATTTCACCCCGCAAGAGGGGTTGATTCGCTTTACCGCCAAGCGCAAAGAGGCGCATATCGAATTGTGCCTGTTCAATCAGGGAGAGGCGATTCCCGAGTACGCTCTGGAGCGTTTGACCGAGCGCTTCTACTCCTTACCCCGGCCAGGCAGCGGGCGTAAAAGTACCGGTCTTGGCCTCAACTTTGTGCAGGAGGTGGCCGGGCTGCATGGTGGTGCTCTGTCTGTCAGCAATGTGGAAGGCGGTGTGGAGGTGCGCCTGAACTTGCCGAGTGCCTGAGTGAAGGTGCCTACTGGTTTACACACAATCGCCATACAGTCTCCACGCTCTCTCCACAAGCACCCCATATTCACTCTTCAGACTTACTGCATCGAAATTCGACAGTGAGGTCTGAAGCATGAACCGAGTCCTGGCTTTTAAATTGGGTGCAATCGCCCTTCTCATTCTGCTGCTACTGATACCCCTGAATATGATTGGGGGAATGATCGATGAGCGACAGCAATACCAGCGGGGTGTGCTGCAGGATATTGCACGCAGCTCCAGTTACAGCCAGCAGATCCTCGGGCCCATTCTGGTGCAGCCTTACGTAAAAACCGTTAAACAGTGGAAGACCAATGAGCAAACAGGCAAGCGCTACGAAGAGGAGCGTGAGGTGAGTGGACACCTGTATTTCCTGCCCGAGCGTTTTGCTTTTGATGCTGATATGACTACCGAGCGTCGCGCCCGGGGTATTTATGAAGCGCTTCTCTACCACAGCGATAGCAAAGTCAGCGGTATGTTTCATATACCGCCGCGGTTGGGGTTGGGAGATGATTTGGATACATATCGGCTCGGGGCTCCGTTCCTTTCCGTGGGGATCAGTGATATCCGGGGTATTCGCAATGGTTTACAGCTGCAACTGAATGGCCAGACCCTGCCATTTGCGCCGGGTAGCGGGGCACCGATTGTTGGTAGCGGGATACATGCAAAGCTGCCAGCATTGGATCGCGAGGGAGGGCAACCTCTGGAGTTTGCTTTCGACCTGAAACTGCAGGGCACAGAGCATCTGCGCTTGGTCCCGGTTGGCCGCGACAGCCAGGTGTTGCTGAGTGGCGACTGGCCCCATCCAAGCTTCTTCGGAGAATTTTTGCCCAATCGTCGCCAGGTGGATACAAGCGGTTTTACCGCAGAGTGGCAGACCAGCTTCTTCGCCACCAACCTGGAGGAGGTGTTGCAGCAGTGTGGTTATAGCAGTGAGTGTAAAGAGCTGTTACAACGCAGCTTTGGAGTCAGCTTCCTTGATCCGGTGAATCAATACCTGAAAACTGATCGCGCGATCAAGTACGCACTGTTGTTTTTAGCCCTGACATTTGCCACCTTCTTCTTGTTTGAAATCCTCAAGCGCCTGGCGGTACACCCGGTACAGTATGCGCTGGTGGGGTTGGCATTAGCCTTGTTTTACCTGCTGTTACTGTCACTCTCTGAGCATATCGCTTTTGCAAAAGCCTATGTATTGTCGGCAGCGGCATGTGTGGGACTGATTGGCTTCTATACCAGCTCAGTACTGCACAGCTGGCGCCGGGGGTTGGGCTTTGCCTTGCTGCTGGCAGCGCTTTACGGCCTTCTTTACGGATTGCTCAGCGCCGAGGACTATGCCTTATTAATGGGATCGCTGTTGGTGTTCGGGGTTCTCGGCTGCACCATGGTGCTCACCCGCAAGCTGAATTGGTATAGCGTTGGACGCAGTGCTTCGCAAGATAAAAAGTCATAGCCTGTTAAGACTCTGTTTCTTCTATAAAACCGGGGCCTTGTGTCGGTCCCGGTTGCCTTTCCCCCAAGCGCACTATGGTGTCCCACTCCTCGGCCGCCACAGGTTGTATTGATAATCGTCCCTGCTTAACCAGCATCATGTTTTCAAGTTCAGAGGTCTGCTTGATTTCAGCCAGGGGAACCGGCCGTGCAAATTCACTGCGCCAGCTTAAATCGACGCAGTACCAGCGCGGTTCATCCGCGCTTGCCTTGGGACCGAAGTATTGACTGTCCGGGTCGAACTGGGCCGGGTCCGGATAGGCAGCGCGGGTCACCTCGGCGGTGCCTACCACCGCGGGCATCTTGCAGGCGCTGTGGTAAAACAGCACTTTATCGCCTGGTGAGACCTGGTCACGCAGAAAGTTGCGGGCCTGGTAGTTACGAATGCCATCCCAGCGGCCGCAGCCACCTGGCTCGGCGGCGATGTCCTGCAGGCTGTATTCGTCGGGTTCGGATTTGAATAGCCAGAATGCCATGCGGCAGTTTGTCCCTGTGCTGCGCCGGGTGGTGTTTCGCCGGCGATCAGTGCCATTTAGTATGAACCTATACTACGGTGTCAAATCGACGTCTTTTTTCATGCCAGCGGGAGATTATGGGGAACAAAGCATTCCAGTGGCTTTCACAGTGCCTGTCCAGCCACCGGTCCAAGTACTGGGCCCTGCAGTTCAGCGGTTGGGGCGGCTATACCCTGCTGACATTTGTGGGCAGCTTTTTCTGGGTTCGGGACCACTGGTTACACACGGGATATATCGCTGTGGCCACGGTCACCGGGGTGCTCCTGAGCGAGGCCATGCACGCGGGTTTCCGGCGTCTCTGGAGCAGGCCACCGGCCACCCGCTTTCTGGGCTCTCTGCTGCTGGTGCTGGTGGCGGCGGCCGTGTGGGCGGCGATCAAGTTCACGGGTTCCCTGTGGCTGTATGGCAATATGAGTGAAGAGCATCCGGCGGTGCTGGCCACTTATTGGTTTTCCTATTCCGGCCTGATTCTCACTACCTGGGCGGCACTCTATTACGGCATCAAGTATTACCGCGCTTCCCAGACCCAGCAGGCCAAGGCCCTGCGCGCGGAGGCGATGGCGCACCAGGCCCAGTTGAAAATGCTGCGCTACCAGTTGAATCCCCATTTCCTGTTTAATACCCTGAACGCCATTTCCACACTGATCCTCGATAGCGAAGGGCGCACCGCCAACATGATGGTGACGCGCCTGTCTCAGTTTCTGCGCCACTCCCTGGACAATGACCCTATGCAGAAGGTTACCCTGGCCAAGGAAGTGGAGGCACTGATGCTCTACCTGGATATCGAAAAGGTGCGCTTTGGCGACCGCTTGGGTGTGCGCCTGGAGTTGCAGGGAGAATCGCCCCGCGCCCTGGTGCCGAGTCTGCTGCTGCAGCCATTGGTGGAAAACGCGATCAAGTACGGGATTTCGCAGCTGGAGTGGGGCGGTGAGATCAGTATCAAAGCGCGGGTTTTTGCCGGGGAGCTATTACTGGAAGTCAGCGACAATGGCCCCGGTATGTCGGAGGAGGCACTGCGCCGGACCGGCAAGGGCGGTGGCGTGGGTATTCGCAACACCTGTGAGCGCCTGCGGGCACTGTATGGAGACGATCAGAGGGTGCGTTTCGGCAACCGGCCCGGAGGCGGTCTGTCGGTGAATATACGCATCCCCTACGAAGAGAAATAGTGAGATGAGTGCAGTTGATGAAAGCCTGAGCGCAATTATTGTCGACGACGAGCCCCTGGCGCGGCGCGGGTTGAGCCTGCGCCTGGCGCAGATGCCTGGTGTAGAGGTGATCGCTGAGTGTAGCAATGGGCGCGAGGCCCTGGAGCAGATCCTCACATTGAAACCGGATGTGGCTTTTGTGGATATTCAGATGCCGGGGATCAACGGTTTGCAGCTGGTGCAGCAGATTCCCATGGAACAGCTGCCGCAGGTGGTGTTCGTGACCGCTTACGATCAGTATGCGGTGAAGGCCTTCGAAATCAATGCCGTGGACTATGTGTTAAAACCCATTGAGGAGGAGCGCCTGGAATTGGCACTGAGCCGCGTACAGGAAAAAATTGCCACGGCGGATATCGCCCAGCAGCGCGAGCAGCTGCTGGAGGCGGTGGCGGATTTGACCAGGCAATCTCCCGAAGTGCTGGAGCAGAAGCTGGCGAGTGGTAAGATCGCCGGCAGCGCCTATCCGGATAAGATCGCGGTGAAGGATTCCGGCAAGATCACCTTGGTGCCGGCGCGCGAGATCGACTGGATTGATGCCGCCGGGGACTACATGTGCGTGCACGCCCGCGGTGAAACCCACGTGATGCGCATTACCATGAAAGAACTGGAACAGCAGCTGGACCCAACATGGTTCCAGCGTATCCACCGCTCCACGATTGTGAACCTGAGCCGCGTGCGGGAAATTCGCGCACACATTAACGGTGAATACCATCTGGTCCTGGAGAATGGTGAGTGCCTGAAAATGAGTCGCAGTTATAAAAGCAAGGTGCAGCACTTTTTGTAGCCCAGGCGCAGTGCTGTCATTATGTTATCGATGGCTTGACCGATAATTCCGGGCGATTAGCCGCAAAGCCCTTGTCTGCACTTATTCACTCATTAGCCTTTGCGGCCAATAACAAAAAAGGGTCACAGGAATGGCACTGACGAGGGCTGCGCTGAACAATCCCGCCGCCGCCGGTGTGGCCGTCGTATTGGCTGTCTTGCTGGGTGTCTTTCTCGCCGGCCGCCTGCCGGTGCAACTTTTCCCCGATATTGAAAATCCGCGTATTACCATCCAGGCTAGCTGGCGCGCCGCGGCGCCCAAGGAAGTGGAGGCGGAAATTGTCGAGCCGATAGAATCGGTACTGCAGGGCCTCGCCGGCCTGGAGAGGATGCAGGTGAACGCCGGTCGGGGTGGTGCGTCTGTAAACCTGGAATTCAGCATGAGCACCGATATGGACAAGGTGCTGATTGATGTAATCAACCGCATGAGCAGCCTGCCACCGCTGCCGCGGGATGCGGAGCCGCCGCGGGTGATGCTCGGTGGCTGGGGGGGCGATGCCACCGCGCTCACCTACTTCTTTTTGCAGAAACTGCCCGGCAATCCCAATCACCTGGATGATTACGCCGGCCTGATCGAGGATATGTTGCGCCCGGAACTGGAGTCCGTACCCGGCGTTGCCAGTGTACAGGCCCAGTCCGGCCGTGCCGCGCAGGAAGAATTACAGGTGATTTTCGATCCCTGGAAAGCGGCGGAACTGGGTATCCAGTTACCGGCGATCAGCCGCCAGCTGGCCTCTGCGCGGGATGTCTCCGGTGGCTTTACAGATGTGGGGCGACGCCGCTATACCCTGCGTTTTGTGGGCGAGTACCAGCCCGATGAGTTATCCGAACTGGTGCTGGAGTGGCGCGATGGCCAGCCGGTGCGTCTCGGCGATATCGCCGAAGTGCGCGTGGGCCAGTCCGAATCCCGCGGGGTGACCACGCAAAACGGCAACCCGGCGGTGTCCATGCGAATCAATCGCACCAATGACGCCAATATGCTCGCTACCCTGGAGCGGGTAAAACAGAAAGTCGCCGAGCTGAATACCACCAAGTTGAAGGCCGAGCAGCTGGTACTGGTGCAGTCCTTCGACGCCTCGGTTTTTGTCTACCGTGCCCTGAACCTGCTCGGCGGCAATCTGGTACTGGGCGTGCTGCTGGCAGTGGGCGTACTCTGGTGGTTTATGCGGCGCATGCGCGCGACCTTGATTGTGGCCGCCACCATCCCTATCTCGCTGCTCTCCACCTTTGTGGTTCTATCTGCCGCCGGGCGCAGTGTGAATGTGATTTCCCTAGCCGGTCTCGCCTTCGCCACCGGCATGGTGCTCGATGCCGCTATTGTTGTGCTGGAAAATATTGTGCGCCTGCGGGAAAAAGGGCTCGCGCCCCGGGAAGCCTCGGAACAGGGCGCATCCCAGGTGTGGGGTGCCCTGCTGGCCAGCACGGCGACGACCGTGGCGATCTTCCTGCCGGTATTTTTCCTCGACAGTGTCGAGGGGCAGGTGTTCGGTGACCTGGCTCTGACCATCGCCGTGGCTGTGGTGTTCTCCCTGCTGGCGGCCGTGGCCATAGTGCCGCTCGCAGCCAAGCTGTGGCTGCCACCGGTGGCCAGCGAGGACCGTCTGGCGCGTGTGTGGGGAAAAATCACCGCGCGGGTAATGGCGCTGACCAGCACCCGCGGGCGTCGCTGGCAGGTAATCGGCGGTTTCCTGATGGTGCCTGTTGCCGCCACTTACCTGCTGCTGCCCAAACTGGATTACCTGCCGCCGGTCAAACGGGACGCGGTGGATGTGTGGATGAATTTTCCTTCGTCCACCAATACCCAAACCATTGAAAGGGAAATTGTCAATGAGCTGGACCGGCGCATGGCACCTTATATGCGTGGTGAGCGCGAACCGGCCCTGAAGAACTATTACATTATTTCCTGGCCCAACGGGGGCACCATGGGAGTGCGCGTAAAGGATATGGGGCAGGCCAAGGAGATGGAGCGCCTGTTGCGCGAAGAAATCCTGGTGGATATTCCCGACTTCCAGGGCTTTGCCGCGCGCGGCAACCTGTTTGGCCAGTTTGGCGGCGACCGGCGCATCGCCCTGCATCTGCAGTCCCGCGATGCAGATGGCCTGATGCGCGCTGCTACCCGCGGTGTGGCGGTGTTGGAAGAGATCATGCCGGGTACGCCGGTGCAGACCAATCCGGGCCTGTCCCTGTCGGAACCGGAGTTGACGGTGCGCCCCAATGACCGCGCCATGCTGGAGCAGGGCTGGAACCGCCAGGATATGGGCAGTTTGATCCGCACCCTCGGCAACGGTCTCTATGTGGGGGAGTATTTCGATGGCGAGAGGCGCCTGGATGTGATCTTCAAGGCACAGTCCTGGCGTACCCCGGAGCAGTTACAGAATACCCCGCTGGTTACCCCGCGCGGTGAGGTGGTGGCTTTGAACCAGCTCGCCAGCGTGGAGCGCACCGTGGGCCCGGGTAGTCTGCGCCGGGTGGATGGCCGCCGTACTGTAACTTTGAATATCGTACCGCCGGACGATGTGTCACTGGAGGAGGTGCGCGCACAACTGGAGGCGGAAGTGCTGCCGCGGATTCGCGCAGCCCTGCCCGCTGATGGCAGCATCCTGGTGGGCGGCAACGCCAGTGACCTGGATAAGGCACTGGTGTCTCTCTCGCAGAATTTTGTCCTGGCGCTTCTGATCCTGTTCCTGTTGATGAGTGCACTGTTCCGCTCCCTGCGCGATGCCGGCCTGGTGCTGCTAACGGTACCTCTCGCCACGGTTGGCGGCGTGCTGGCACTGCGACTGCTGAACCTGGTGAGCTTTCAGCCATTGGATCTGTTGACCATGATCGGCTTTGTGATTTTACTGGGCCTGGTGGTCAACAACGCTATCCTGCTGGTGCACCAGACACGCGCCGCGGAAGATACTGGCGCCACCCGTGTGGCGGCGGTGGAGCAGGCACTGCGCTTGCGCCTGCGTCCCATTTTTATGAGTACCCTGACCAGTGTATTCGGCATGCTGCCCTTGTTGGTCGCGCCCGGTGAGGGCAGTGTGATCTACCGCGGCCTGGCCGCGGTGATTGTCGGCGGTATGGCGGTCAGCACCCTGTTTACCCTGATTTTATTGCCGGCCCTGTTGCAGATCGGACAACTGCCCCTGCCGCAATTCACCCGCCTGCGCATGAAACTGGCCGTGAGGAGTTCCCGATGAAACCGTTTTTAGCCGCAGTGGCTCTGTCCCTGCTTGCAGCCGGCCCGGCGCTGGCCCAGCGCGGCGCGGTGGTGGTCACTGTGGACAGGGCGCAAATGCGAGAGATGGCGCCGAGCCAATGGTCTGCCGGCCAGGTGGTGAGCCGCCGCGATGTGCGCATCTCTTCGCAGTTGGATGGTGTGCTGGAGTTTGTCGCCGAGCCCGGCAGCCTGGTAAAAAAGGGCGAGCGCCTGGCGCAACTGGAGGCTACGCACTGGCGGTTGCAGCTGCGCAACAGCGAGAGCCGCATCGCCCAGTTACAGGCCCGTCTCACCTATATGGATGCGCATTTGCAACGCCTGAGCAAGCTGGCGGAAACCAACAGCACCTCCCGCGCAGCGCTGGAGGAACAGCAGGCCGAACGCGAGGCCATGGCACAGGACCTGCTGGCCGCGCAGATCGAGCGGGACAGGCGCGCCTTTGAAGGCTCCAAAACCACAATCGATGCACCATTCGACGCTTTGGTGGTAAGCCGGGAATTACAGGCGGGGGAATATGTGCGCACCGGCTCCGAACTGTTGCGCGCGCTGGATATGTCTCAACTGGAAGTGGAGGCAGATATTCCCCTGGCAGCGCTGCCGCTGATCAATGCCGGCGATACCATTGCCCTGCGCAGCGATGTGGTATCCCGCTCAGAAGAGGAACGCGCCAGGGCGCGGGTATTCACTGGCAAGGTGCGGCAGTTTGTACCCGTGGCCAGCGACAATTCCCGCCGGGTCAAGCTGATGGTACAGCTGCCCCGGAGCGCGCCGCAACAGTGGGACTGGATTGTGGGTATGCCGGTACAGGTAGCCGTACCCCTGTCGGAGGTGCGCGCAATCCTGGCCGTACCGCGGGACGCGCTGGTATTGCGCAATGGCGATACCTTTGTCTACCGGGTGGGTAAGGATGACAAGGCAGAACGCCTGTCTGTGCGTATCGGCAGTGGCGATGGCGAATGGATCGCCGTGCACGGCGATCTCGCCAGTGGTGACCGGGTCATCGTGCGTGGCGCCGAGCGTTTGCAGCCGGGTCAGGCAGTGAAAATATTGGCGGAGGTTGCGCGCGATGCGGAGGGTAACAACGATCACATCGACAGTTGATCAATTTCTTTTTTTATATCAAACAGCCTTTCTTTCAATGCCTACTACTACTATTTGTCGCCTGTAAAAACCGGCAAAACGGCAGCGTTTTATCAGTATACCCTGAAGAATTTCAGATTTTGCGGTTACAGAATGCTTCGAATTCTGGGACAGCGGGTGATGGCTTCTTGCAGGTGGCACTAAAGTACTAAAAATGGTCGATAAATGATGTAAAGAGGCTGTTTTCTGGATTGGCAGGTCTTTGCTTTTTGGAGAATGTCCAGGATAATGTTACAAAAATCATGTGTTTGTTAGG
>NZ_JAVAMR010000058.1:0-19082 GCF_030731025.1 Microbulbifer sp. 2205BS26-8
TATCATAGATCATTCGCTAGACTTAAAAGATGTCGGCAGAGAAGTTCTGCGTTTACTCGAAGGCATTCCGGGTGAGGGCGCCGTCGTCGGCGGGGCAGTCAAACTTGGATCTATCATACTCGTCAGAAATGCTTCGGTCGCTATAAAGGGGATACCTTTTGGATTTAAAAATACTGATGATTTTGCGCAATTCGGTAAGACTCTAAATTCAGGGCTTGCTGATGCCGGTTTTAGTGGTACGAAAGCTTTGCTTCAAGGAAGCGCTGTAACTAGTAAAAGCTTCAGAACTGGGAAAGCATTCGATGCTGGTCGCGTAAGTGATTTTGATATAGCGCTCGCGGGACCGCAGATTCTTGCAAGAGCCCAACAACTTGGGATTGGGTTGAGATCAGGGGGGACTCGAACTGGACCACTTAATGCTGCCCAAATACAACGCTTGGGCTTAGGGAGTATACAGTCTACTTTATCAAAGCAAGCGGGGCGTCCCGTAAACTTTATGATTTATGGAAACGCTGGTGCAGCCGCCAGCAGGGCACCAAGTATAGGATTCTAGTTATGATTCAAAAATCATACGACCTTTATGGCGTTGATTGCGAAAGTCTGGATGCTGCTAAGACTTTGATCGAGGCACTGTTTAATATCGTTATGGTGGCGCACGAGAGTGGCCTTCATTGCGGTGAGTACTATCGTCTATACGACGTAGGCCAGGAGCATTTTATTCTTCAAAACAACTATGATGATTTTGAGGATGAGTGGACGGAGGAAGCTTTTTCGAAATACCCCGTACTTTTCTATGTAAATGAAACTGATAGATCATATGATTTAAAAGAAATTTTACTTAAAGATAAACGGCTAGCTCTTTTAAGGCATGAAGAGCTTCAGATTTGCTAGATCTTATAATTGATTGCTACAACGAATTATTGGGTTCGAAGTAAAATATTGACACTATATTTTACTTCCCATTCTTACCCGGCACCACAAATTCAAAGTCTCCCGACAGACCCCTCTGTCGGGATTTATTTTTAGCAGGGCTATTCAACAGTCAGCACCAGACACCCCGCCAGCACCCTGACCTTGACCGGCGTATCCACCACAAAGCCGGCCCGTTCAAGCCAGTGGCCCCTGATGAGTGGATACCACCTTATGATCCAGTTAAGGCAATTTATATTCAGCGGTTTATGGCAATAGTGGAGAAGTATGGGCTGGCTCTAACTGAAGAGGAATCGGTTCAGTTTCCGGCGGGGCTGAGAATCTGAGGGGAATTGCACCAGATTTGCACCAAAATACATATAACTTATTGATTTATTGGGAATAGATGGTGCCCAGAGGCGGAATCGAACCACCGACACGGGGATTTTCAGTCCCCTGCTCTACCGACTGAGCTATCTGGGCATTGCGATCCTCTCGGGTCCCCCAAGGGCCGCGAGGCGCGTATTAAACCTGCTCCCAAGGCCGGAGTCAATGCCTTGATTGTAAAAAGTTTTTCCTTGCCGGGGGCGGTTTTCACAGCCCCGTTAGGGGCCCTCCGGGGGGGCGTAACCTTCCACCAGATCGTACTCCCCACCGCTTAGAAACTTCTGCATCTGTTCGCTCAGGTAGGTGCGGCTGGACGGCTCCATCATGTTCAGATGCTTTTCATTGATCAGCATGGTCTGGTGAGACAGCCATTCCTGCCAGGCTTTTTTGGAGACGTGTTCAAAAATATCCATACCCTTGGGGCCAGGGAAGGGGGGGGTGTCCAGTCCCTCCAGCTCTTGTTGGTATTTGCGGCAGAATACGGTTCTGGACATGGATTCCTCCTGGTTGTCAGTCGGTCGTGGCCAGCAGGGGCGCCCGTAGTGCAAGTAGCTGTTTAGCCAGCTTAACGATTGGTGCGGGCAGCCCTACCTCCTGAGCGGCGCGAGGGCGATTCAAGTTGCGCAATTTATACCAGCCGGCACCGCGTTTTGCTACTTGTGTGGGGGCTTTGGCGAGCTGTACCCACACGGGGGAAATATCCAGGTGGAAATGGGTAAAGGTGTGGCGCAGCGGTGGCAGAGGCTGAATTGTGCTGGCGCGCCAGAGCCGTTGATCGAGCCAGTCCTGGGTGTCGTCAGACTGGGGCGGGCACCAGAGGCCGCCCCAGATGCCTTTGGCAGGGCGCTGTTCCAGATAGATTTCGCCAGCGTATTCCAGCAGCAGCATGGTGGCGCTACGTGTGGGTTTTTGCTGACGCGGTTTCTTGTGAGGATACGTCTGGGGATTGCCCTGGGCATGGGCCCTGCAGCATTTCTTTAGCGGGCAGCCGTGGCAGTTTGGTGTGGAGCGGGTACAAAGAGTGGCGCCCAGGTCCATGATGGCCTGAGTATAAAGGTTACCCTGGGTGTCGGGGGTATAGATCTCGGCCAATTGCCAGAGTTTGTTGGCGACTGCTGTGCGGCCGGGCCAGCCCTCCACAGCGTGATAGCGGGCCAACACCCGCTTCACATTTCCATCCAGAATCGATGCCTTCATCCCCATGCTGATGCTGGCAATGGCGCCGGCGGTGGAGCGGCCGATACCGCTGAGCCCGGTGAGGGCATCCAGGTTGCGGGGGAACTCGCCATTGTATTGATCCTGTACGGTCTGTGCGCATTTGTGCAGATTGCGGGCGCGGGCATAGTATCCGAGGCCGCTCCAGTGGGCCAGCACTTGTTCCAGAGGTGCGTGGGCCAGGGTTTGCAGGGTGGGGAAGCTGTTCATAAAGCGAGCATAGTAGGGAATCACTGCACTGACCTGGGTCTGTTGCAGCATGATTTCCGAAACCCAGACACGGTAGGGGGTGATGTCCTGCTGCCAGGGCAGATCCTTGCGCCCGTGTTTGTGAAACCATTTGAGAATGGCATTTTGGAACTGCTTGGGTGTCATGGATTACTGTGCGGTTGGGCGGTGTGAATGCCTGGGATGTGCACCGGGTGTGACCCGGTGCGGTTTCAATCAGCGACCGAAGAGATTTTTCAGTTTTTCTTTCAGTTCGTCGACCTTTTCCTCCACTTTTTCGCCGTATTTCTTTTTGGCTTTGTACTTCAGTTCTTCGCGCAACAGATCGTCCAGGCGGCGGCTGTCGGGTTTGCAGGTGCCGATATCAATATCGTCGAATTGGCCCTTGCATCGCAGTGGCAGTGGGCGATTGCGCAAGCGCGGATTTTTTACCGTACAGCCGTCGGCAGAGCTGTTTTGGCCCACCAGGGAGAGACCTAGGGCGAAATCGAAGTTCTGTCTTTTCAGATTTACCGTGCCGTCTCCGGTCAAGGCAATATTATCGATGCCCGCGAGTAGATCGCCTACTTTCACCTCCTGACCTTTGATCGTGATCGTAGCGCGCAAATCCTGCAGATGGGTTTTGGCGGGCCAGTCCCGATTCGGCATCGGGGTGTTTTCCGCATAGCTGAAAAGCTGGCACAGGCCCTTCTCCAGATTGAACGGTGCAATGGACAGCTCCCTGCTGGAGAGCACCGCAGAGGCGCGCAGGTTTTGTTGCAGGCTTCTGCTGGTTTTGCCCTTGGTGAGTGCGTCCCAGTTGAGACTGGCCGCGCCGGCCAGCTGCACTTTCCTGTCGGGGAAGAGGGCCTCCTGTACCTTGCCGAGATCCACCCCGGTGAGGCCGCCGTGCACCTGGGCTTCGGCGGACTGCGCGCGCGCGTTGAGTTCACCATTGGTATCGAGTTGGCCGCCGTAAATACTGGCGCTGAGCTTTTGAAGGCGGTAGAGACCGTTGTCCACGGTGAGCTGCAGCTCGGGGCTGTCCAGTTGCAGACCGGCGGCGTGCAACTGGTCGAGGGCCAGGCTGATATTGGCGGTAAAGCCGCGCAGGGCGCTGAGGGGCAGGGGCTCTGTGGTAGCCTGCCGGGTCCCTTTTCCAATGCGGGCTGACGCAGCGGGCTGTACCGTGTGGGCCTTGGGGGCGGGCTGAATCTGCTTGGCCGCCCGGGAAGCCTCAGGCGCTTGTGTCTCCCTGGCATTTTCTTCTGGCGGGGGGGGCAGGTAGTTATCCAGGTTAAAAGTTCCGCCGCGCAGGCTCAGGTCGAGGCCCGGCAGTTCGGCATTGCGCACCTGGGCACTGCCACTGAAGGCAGTGTTGTCAAGCCGCAGTTGCAGGGGCGTCAGGTCCAGTTTCTGTTCCGAGCCCTCGATACTGGCCTCGATACTGAGTTTTTGCAGGGCGGTATCGTCACGGGGGGTAAATGCCGTTTCGGTCAACGCCAGCCAGGGGCGCAGGGGGTCAGCACTGGCGTTGAGGTTCATTTGCACCCGCCAGGGCTGATTGCTGTTGTCACGGCGCAGGTAACCGCGCAGGTGTGCCGTGGCTCTGGCGCCGTTGTCAGCGGCAAAACCCAGCTGCAGGGGCTGCAGGCGCAGTCCGTTGAGACTCTCATCCAGAGCGAGGGTACTCTCCAGTTGCAGCTTCAAGGGGGCCTGCAGGCTGCTGCCGCGTACCTCGGCGTCGGCGCTGAGCTGTCCTGGCTCGCCCCCGGGAATCAGGTTGTCGGCAGTGACGCGCAAATCTGCCAGTTTGAATTCCCTGCCGGTGCGGGCATCGCGATAGGCGACAAGGCCCTGCTGGATGCGCAGTTTTTTCAGGCTGAATTGTATGCTCTGCTGGGCGGGCTGCTGCGTGCGTTTGGGGATATCCAGTTTGGGGGGCAGCTTGCGCTGTGCTTCCAGCGCCTGGCTGACCCGTTGCCAGTTGCTGCGCCCTTCGCTGTCCACGGAGAATTCGATCTGCGGTGCCACCAGCACAACTTCCCGGGCCTCTATACGGCGCTGCAGAAGGGGTTTAAGGGCGACACCCACGGCGATACGCTCCGCACGCACCAGTTTCTCCCGGGGAAGCTGCAGCGGGGCCAGCTGTACGTCGCTCAGTTGCAGGCCCAGCTGCGGCCAGAGCTGCCAGCTGATATCCCCGTCGAGTTTGAGGGCAATGCCCTGTTTGGCGGCGAGCTTCTCAAATTGGGGCTTGTATTGGTTTACATCGAGGCCCACCAGCAGCCAGGCAACTGCGCCGGCAAGCAGCAGGAAAATGATCAAAAGGGCGATAAAGGTGCGCTTGATCCAGGCCATGGAGAGGGTTGTCCCTGTTTGTTCACTAGAAGGCGGGTCGCGTGTGCCGACCGTGCGGATGTTGCGGCGTGGCTCGAGGTTCCCGCGCTCTCTGCAATGAGCTTATGCGGGAAGTGTAGGAGATGCAGCCCCACGGGGCTGAGCGCGCCGCGGGGCCATTGAAGCAGTTGTCTATCAGAAAATAAACCGTACGCCCGCCTCAAAGCTGCGACCTGGAGCTGGCGCAAAGTCCCGCAACAGGGAGGTGGAGTAACGTATTTCCTCATCGAGCAGGTTGTGCGCGCTGGCAAAGAACACCGCGTCGCTGCCGCCGATGGTGAAATTGTAATGGGCCTTCAGGTCCATGCGAGTGTAGCCATCGATGGGTTCTTCAAAGGGGCCAACACGGTCCTGGTCAGCCGCCTGTACCGTGCGCCATTCCCAGCCCCATTGGTCGTAGTCCGCACCCAGGGCCAGGCCGGCCCGCAGAGGCGGCATGCGCGGCACATAGGAACTCTCGCCGGCAATGGTGTTGTCAAAGCGGGCACGGACCATATCGCCGAACAGGGTCAGGTAGAGGGTCTCCCGCAAGGGTAGTGTGGCGGACACCTCTGCGCCGTAAAAAGTCGCATCGCGGTTGGTGTATTGGTAGACCGGTAACTCCTCTTTGATATCTCCTGTATTTTTTGCGTAGATGTAGTCACCAACACGGTTGTAAAAAAGATTGGCCTCAAACTGTAAGGCGTGCCAGCCTTTGGCCTGCCCATTGTGGTGGTGATAACCCAGTTCAAGGTTGATTGCAGCCTCTTTGTCCAAGTCGCTATTGCCCAGCACATAGCGGAACTCGGCCAGGTGAGCGCCGTCGGCGAACAGTTCCTCTGCTACCGGCGCACGCTCTGAGCGGGTGGCACCGAAACTGAGGTGCTGGTGGTCGGCGAAGAAGTACTGGAGCGTGCTGCTGGCGCTCAGCAGTGTGTAGTCGCGCTCACTGTCGGCTTGCGGGTCGATGTCCACCCGCTCCAGGCGCGCGCCCAAGTCCAGATGCCAGTTGTCCCAGGCCCGCTCCTTCATCGCGAAGGCACCGGCACTGCGGGTGCGAGAAGGCTGGATAAATGCCTCTTCACCCATGGCGGCTAAATCTTTGTCCATAAGTTGCAGCCCGTAGGCGCCGCGCCATTCACCGCCGCTGTCGTGGGTCAGTTCCACGCGTCCCTCCCAGGCCTGGTTGGTAAAGCGGGTGCCGGGCACACCGCCCTCCAGTTCCGTGTGTTCATAGTCGTTGTAGCCGATACGCACGCGCAGCTTGTCCCAGTAATCACTGTCGAAACGGTGCTCCCCTTTCAGGTCGTAGCGGGTCTGCGCCATATCGATACGCACCGCTTCCGGCTCGCTGTGCTCAAGTTCGTCGTGATCCTCGCCCTCGTGGTCCTCTTCTTCTTCGTGGTGGTGCTCGTGGGTACCCAGCGGGATGCCATAGTTGTTTTTGAGGCGGTTTACCGACAGGCCCACATAGCCGCTGTCGGTGATCCAGGAGACTCCGCCGCTGTAACTGTGGGCACGGGCATTGGTATTGCCCACAAATCCGTTGGTATTGAATTCTTCCTCGTGCTCGTCTTCGCCATGTTCCTCATGTTCCTCATGCGCATCGCCGCGCTCCAGGATAGCGAGGCCGGGAATTTCCGTATCGCCATTTTCCCGGTAGACCCCATCCAGATACCAGGCCAGCTGCCCGGTGCCGCCACCCAAACGAAAGACGGAGGCGTCCAGGCTGTCGGCGGTGTTGTGGCGCAGCTCCAGCGCACCCTCAAGTTCCTGGGGGACTACCGTGGGGATACGTCCGTCAATAACATTCACCACACCGCCGATCGCACCACTGCCGTAGCGCAGGGCGGCGGGGCCGCGCAGGATCTCGATACGCTCAGCCAGTAGGGGTTCGATACTGGCGGCGTGGTCGGAGCTGGTGTTGGAAGCGTCCGCCACATCCAGGTTATCGCTGAGGATCTTTACCCGGTTGGCGCTCTGCCCGCGGATCACGGGCAGTCCCACGCCACCGCCAAAGGAGGCATTTGCCACTCCGAGCTGGTCCTGAAGAGTCTGGCCCAGTGTGGTGGAGGCGGCACTGCGCAGGGCGTTGCCCGAGAGGATGGAGACCGGCGCTGCCACGGCATCTGCGGGCTTGTCCAGCGGGGATACGGTCACACTGACCTCTTCCAGGGGGGGGGTGTTTTCTTGTGCGGCATAAACTGCGGGCGCGGTGAGGCCGGCGATAGCCAGGGCCAAAGTATTGAACTTGATCATTGGTTTTATTCCTGTAACTGGAGGACATTACCGCACAGGGCAAGGTTTGCCTCCTTCAAGCAAAGTAATTGGTGAATTTGGATTAGCTGGGTGACAGGAAGGGGGGCGGCGCGCGTGCGCTCTGGCGCTCTGGCTGGCGATTGTGTGGTATTGCCGCAGTGGGCTGGTTTTCGTGGCTTTCAGGCTTTGCCTGAATGGGCGTGAACTCGCTGGCAAGTGCTGCGGGCACCTGCATACAGCACAGGTCACACACCTCTACCTGGTTGTTATCCAGGTGGAAATGTTCCGCCCACAGTGGCTGTGCGGCTACCAGAGCGAGTAGCAGGAACAGGCTGGCCCAGAAATGAGATTTTCGGCGTTTATGACTAACCATGGGCCTATGATATTTGCACGGCGCTGTGAATCAAGTTTCATTTGCTACCGGTGGGCCACAGAAGGTGCTATTCGTCCTATAATTTGCGCCCTTCGTCTTAACGCTCAAAATAGGATCGCCCTCAATGCGCAAGGCAAACGTCACCCGTGACACCCTGGAAACCAAGATACGTGTCAACCTGAATCTGGATGGCCAGGGTCATGGCCAGTTTGTTACCGGGGTCCCCTTTCTTGAGCATATGCTCGATCAAATTGCCCGCCACGGTATGCTTGACCTGGATATCACCTGTGACGGTGATACGCATATTGACGATCACCATACCGTGGAGGATATCGGGATCACCTTTGGCAAGGCCATTGCCGAGGCGCTGGGGGACAAGAGAGGCATTACCCGCTACGGCCACAGCTATGTGCCCTTGGATGAGGCCCTCTCCAGGGTGGTGATCGACTTTTCCGGGCGTCCCGGTCTGGTGATGGAGGTCCCTTTTACCCAGAGACGTATTGGTCATTTCGACACGGAACTGTTTTACGAATTTTTCCAGGGGTTTGTAAACCACGCTCTGGTGACGGTACATATCGACTGTCTGCGTGGCCACAATGCCCACCACCAGGTAGAAACGGTGTTTAAGGCCTTTGGCCGCGCCCTGCGCATGGCGCTGGCCCCGGATCCGCGCATGGCGGGCACCATGCCCTCTACCAAGGGGGTGTTGTGATGGGGAAAGTTGCGGTACTCGACTACGGCATGGGCAACCTGCACTCGGTGGCCAGTGCCCTGAATCAGGTGGCGCCGGATAGCGAGGTGGTACTGGCAACCTCTCCGGAGCAGGCTCAAAGTGCTGGGCACCTGCTGGTGCCCGGCGTGGGGGCCATTCGCGACTGTATGGTGGGATTTGAGGCGGCGGGTTTTGCACCCCTGTTGAAAGAAGCCATCTCCGCCGGTGTTCCGGTGCTGGGCATCTGTGTGGGCATGCAAATCATGATGCGCCACAGCGAGGAAAATAACGGGGTTGATTGCCTGGATATTTTTTCGCAGCCGGTAAAATTTTTTGGCAGCGATCTGCCGGAGCTTCCGCAAGGGCGGCATTTCAAGATCCCGCATATGGGTTGGAACTGTGTGCAGCAAACCTGCGAACACCCTCTTTGGCAGGGTATTGTCGACCGCAGTCGCTTCTATTTTGTCCACAGTTATTATGTGCCCGCTGTCGATAACTCGGAGGTGGCGGGGCAAACGGAATACGGTATCCCCCTGGCTGCTGCCGTGGCGCGGGGAAATATCTTTGCCACCCAGTTCCATCCGGAAAAAAGTGCCCGAGACGGTCTGCAACTGCTGAGCAACTTTGTCAACTGGAATGGCCGCATCTGACCACCACGGCCTTTTTCTGGCCACCAATAACGACTGCAGATATTAAAGACAGAACATGATTGTAATTCCCGCGATTGACTTGAAGGATGGCCAGTGCGTGCGCCTGCGCCAGGGTGAAATGGACCGTGCCACGGTGTTTTCTGACGATCCCCTGGCCACCGCCCGGCACTGGGTGCAGCAAGGGGCACGGCGTTTACACCTTGTGGACCTGAATGGTGCCTTTGCCGGTAACCCGGTCAATGAAGAGGCTGTCACCGCTATTGCCAGAGAATTCCCGGATCTGCCGGTGCAGATTGGCGGTGGCATCCGCAGCTTGCACACCATAGAACAGTACCTGAATGCCGGGGTCAACTGGGCTATTATCGGCACTGCAGCGGTGAAAAATCCGCAATTGGTACAGGAGGCCTGCCGCGAGTTTGAGGGGCACATTATTGTTGGCCTCGATGCCAAAGATGGCCTGGTGGCCACCGAGGGGTGGGCCGAGTTATCCGGACTGCAGGCCAGTGAACTGGCCAGGCGTTTTGCCGATTCCGGTGTCAGCTCGATCGTGTACACGGATATTGCCCGCGATGGCATGATGCAGGGTGTCAATATCAAGGCCACCCTGGAAGTGGCGCAGGCAGTGCAGGTGCCCGTCATCGCCTCTGGCGGTATCGGCAGCCTCGGGGATATCCAGCAACTGCTGGATGCCGGGGGTATCTACGGTGCGATTACCGGTCGTGCACTCTATGAAGGCGAGCTCAACCTGGGTGAGGCGCAGCGACTCTGCAGTTGGGGGGAATAACAGTGGCGCTGACGAAACGTATAATCCCCTGTCTCGACGTCGATGCGGGTCGTGTGGTCAAAGGGGTGAACTTTGTCAATATCCGCGATGCCGGTGACCCGGTGGAAATCGCCCGCCGCTACAATGAGGCCGGCGCCGATGAACTCACCTTCCTGGATATTACTGCCACCCACGAGCGGCGCGATACCCTTCTGCACACAGTGGAGAAGATAGCCCGCGAAATCTTTATTCCACTGACAGTTGGCGGTGGGGTTCGCACCTTGCAGGATATCCGCAATCTGCTCAATGCCGGCGCAGACAAAACCGCGATTAATTCTGCTGCGGTGCGCAATCCCGAATTTGTGCGCGAGGCTGCCGAGCGCTTCGGCAGCCAGTGTGTGGTGGTTGCTATCGATGCCAAACAGGTGGGCGACAACCGCTGGGAGACCTTCACCCATGGCGGTCGCCAGTCCACCGGGATTGATGCGGTGGCCTGGGCTCGGCAGATGGCGCGCTTTGGTGCCGGGGAGATACTGCTTACCAGTATGGACCGGGATGGCACCAAAAACGGTTTCGATTTGGCGCTGATCCGTGCGGTCTCCGAGGCTGTGCCCGTGCCGGTGATCGCCTCCGGTGGTGTGGGCAATCTGGATCATCTGGTGGAGGGGGTATTGTCTGGCGGTGCGGATGCCGTGTTGGCAGCGAGTATCTTTCACTTTGGCCGGTACAGTATCGCTGAGGCCAAAGCGTTTATGCGGGACGCCGGCATAGAAGTGCGACTGTAATCCCGCCGCCCACCGGGCTTTTTTCTGCTTGCCGGGCATATTCTGGTGTGTGGCAGAGGGCGTTGGCCGGCGCCCCGGACTCGCTGTGGTGCCGCTGGGTGCCTGAGCACGTAAGTGGCGGGACTGCGGCGCGCCTATTACAACCTTTCTTCTGCGCGGGCAATACGTGCGCGCAGTCCTCTGTCCCTGTGTGCGTAGAGATTCAGGCCCTTGAGCAGGTTGAGCGCCTCAAAGATCTGATTGTCGCGGTCCAGCCAGTTATCGAGTGCTTTTTGGGTGCGGGCGCGCGCTTCGGCATTGCGATCGGCACCGCCATTGCCATTGTCCAAGTGTCTGGCCAGATCCGCCTCAGTCGGGCGTGCCGCCTCCTCCAAACGGGTCACTTTAACTCGCTCTACGACGATATCGGGGATGATACCCTGGGCCTGAATAGAGCGGCCATTGGGGGTGTAATAGAGGGCGGTGGTCAGTTTGATAGCGCGCTGACTGTTGATGGGTATCACAGTCTGTACCGAGCCCTTGCCGAAGCTGCCAGTCCCCATGATCACTGCGCGGCGGTGATCCTGCAGGGCACCGGCGACAATTTCCGCCGCCGAGGCGGAGCCGGCATTGATCAGCACCACCAGCGGCGTGCCTTCGGTCAGATCGCCGGGTTTGGCAGAGTAACTCAGGCTGGCGGCCTCGCTGCGACCCTCTGTGTAGACGACCAGGCCCTCTTCCAGGAAGGCATCGGCCACTTCCACCGAAGATTGCAGCACACCGCCGGGATTGTTGCGCAGGTCGATAATCAGACCTTTGAGCTTGCCCTTGTTTTGCAGTTTGATCAGTGCTTCCGCCACATCCGTACCGGTATCCAGTTGGAACTGGCTGATACGCATGTAGCCGTAGCCCTCATCGAGGAACCTGCTGCGCACACTGCGCACGCGCACGGTATCCCGTTTGAGAGTGATGTCAAAAGGCGCTTTGTGACCCTTGCGTGCGATCGTCAGGGTGACGCTGGTGCCTTTGGGGCCGCGCATCCATTCCACCGCTTCGTCGAGACTGACGCCTTTGGTGGATTTGCCGGACAGGCGCAGGATCACGTCACCGGCCTTGAGGCCGGCCCGAGAGGCGGGAGTATCATCCATCGGGGTCACAACGGTGATGCGGTCGTTCTCGATGCCCACTTCAATGCCGAGACCGGCAAACTCACCGGTGGTATTGGCTTGCAGGTCATCGAAGGAGCGGCGATCCAGATAGGAGGAATGCGGGTCCAGGCCTTGCAGCATGCCTTTGATGGCGTACTCCAGCAGAGTGCGGTCATCCACCTCCTCGATATAGCCTTGGCGAATTTGCTCGAAGACCTTGGCGAAGCTGCGCAGGTCCTCGAGAGGCAGGCGTGCCGCGTTATCGGCAGTACTCTTGTTTTGTGTTTCGCTCTCACACAGCCCCAGCAAAGGCAGAACGGTGAGGGTGGCTGCACAGAGAAACCTGGTCAGCGCCTTCGGGGTGGACATATTGTTGTGACCTCTGCCTTGTTTTTTCGCCGCTTTGCGAAAGTGTAGACTGCAGACGTTGGCGGGGATTCTAAGTGGGCGCCAAATTCTACTGTGCTAGGGGATTGGTCGCAGTGTGTCCAACTGCCTTACAGGACGCTTCGAGCACACCGAGTGCAGGTCAGCTGCGACACCAGCTGGCGGGGTCCAGGGTCTTGCCGAGGTGGCGGATTTCGAAGTAGAGGGCGCTGTGGCTGTTACCACCACTGTTGCCTACCTGGGCAATAGTGTCACCGCTTTCCACCCATTCCCCAAGACTGCGGGTGAGGGACTGGTTGTGGGCATAGAGGCTCATATAGCCATTGCCGTGATCGAGAATCACCAGCATGCCCTGGCCGCGCAGATAGTCCGAAAACACGACGCGGCCCCGGTGTATGGCGCGAACAGGCTCGCCCTCGGCGGCGCGGATGGTGACCCCTTTCCAGGTAATGCCGTTGGTGCGGCGGCCGCCAAACGCATTGGTGCGACGTCCTGCAACCGGCCAGCGCATCCTGCCGCGCTGGCGCGCAAATGGCTTTTGCTCACCGGGGCCGACCAGAGAGACAATGGCGCGGCCCACCTCGTCGATCAGCTTCTGTAGGCGCGCGCGGTCGCCCTGTAGCTGTTTTAACTCGCCATTGCCATCGGCGAGCCTTGCCACCAGTTTGTCCAGAGTGCGTTTGCGGTTTTGCTGGGCACTGTGCAGCCTGCGCTGGCGTTCCTGCAACTGCGTGCGCTTTGCACCCAGGGTCGCCTGCGCGCGCTCGATGTCACTGGCCACCGTTTTGAGGGCGGCGAGGGTTTGCAGATAGGTGTCGATAATACGGGTGCGTTCTTGGAGGAAGTAGTCGTGGTAACGAAGTTGGCGGGCGATATTCTGTGGGTCTTGTTGGTTGAGGAGGAGCTTGATCTGCTCCTGTCGGCCCAGTCGGTAAGCGGCGGCAATCTCTTGCTCGACTCGCCGCTGCATACTTCGTCGGGTCTCCTGCAGTTGTAACTGCTCACGCTGGAGTTCGCGCAGCTTGTCCGAGCGAGTGCGCAGCTCTCGCTTGATCTGATCAATGCGATGATGGAGTCCGGAGATGCTTTTTTCGTTTTCTTCCAGGTCCTTGAGCAACTGGTCACGCTGGTCACGCACCTGGTTGAGTTCCTGTTGCAGGGATTCGATGTGCCGCTTGATTTCCGCGAGGCGTGCCTGTTGATCTCCCTGTGCCTGGCTCCAGGCGGGCAGTGACAGCAGGGTGATCAGAAAGAGAGTGAGGGTTTTCATCAGTCCATTTTTACCAGGCTGCGGCCAGTCATTTCCGCCGGCTGTGGCAGACCCATCAACGCTAACATGGTTGGCGCTACATCCGCCAGACTGCCGCCATCACACAGTTGTACATTGCGTGTGCCGATATAGACAAACGGTACAGGCAGGGTGGAGTGCTGGGTGCTCACCTGTCCCGAGTCAGTGTCGAACATCACCTCTACATTGCCATGGTCGGCGGTGATGAGCACCTCGCCACCGGCAGCCAGGGTCGCATCCACAACCCGTCCAATACAGTGATCGAGGGCTTCTACCGCCTTCACTGCGGCTTCGAAGACGCCGGTGTGACCCACCATATCGCCATTGGCATAGTTACAGATAATGGCGTCGATTCCCCCACTCTGGATGGCCGCCACCAGTTTGTCGGTCACTTCCGGTGCGCTCATTTCCGGCTGTAGGTCATAGGTAGCCACATCCGGGGATTTGATCAGTTCGCGGGTCTCGCCAGGGTAGGGCGCCTCGCGACCGCCACTGAAAAAGAAAGTCACGTGGGCGTACTTTTCCGTCTCTGCGATTCGCAGTTGGGTTTTACCTAGGGCGGAAAGGTATTCGCCCAGGGAGTTCTCCAGAGTCTCCGGCGGGAAGGCGCAACTGGCATGGATATCAGAGGCGTATTCGGTGGTCATCACGAAGTCCGCCAGTGCCGGTCTGGTTTTGCGCTTGAAACCGCTGAAGTCTTTGTCGGTAAAGGCACGGGTCAGCTGGCGCGCGCGGTCCGGGCGGAAATTCATAAAGATCAGCGCATCACCATCGCTGATGGGGGCCGGTTCACCGATACGTGTGGGGGCGACAAACTCATCGTTCTCACCGCGCGTATAGGCGGCGGTTAGCCCCGCCAGGGCATCGCTGGCCTCGTGCTCTGCAGTACCCAGGGTCAGCATGTCGTAGACCGATTCAGTGCGCTCCCAGCGCTGATCGCGGTCCATGGCATAGTAGCGCCCGGCCAGGGTGGCCAGGCGGGCATTGCCGAGGGTGTCGCAGACCTGCATCAGGCGGGCAACAGACGACTCGGCACTGCGCGGCGGTGTATCGCGGCCATCGAGGAAGGCGTGCACGTAAATGGCTCGGGCACCGCGCTGGGCGGCCAGGGTCACCATGGCGACGATGTGGTCCTCGTGGCTGTGCACACCGCCCTCTGAAAGCAGGCCCATAATATGTACGGCGCCTTGGTTGGCAATGGCCTTGTCAACCGCTCTGGTATAGGCGCTGTTGCGAAAGAATTCGCCGTCCTTGATGGCCTTATTGATGCGGGTGTAACTCTGGTAGACTACACGGCCCGCACCCAGGGTCATATGGCCCACTTCGGAGTTACCCATTTGACCATCCGGTAGACCCACAGCCATACCCGAGGTCTGGAGCAGCGTCTTGGGGCGGTTTGCCCAGAGATTGTCCCACACTGGCGTATGCGCGGCGTGAATCGCATTGTGCCGGGGGTTGTCGCTGTGGCCGAAGCCGTCCAGAATCAGCAGGACCAGAGGGCGTTTTTGCGAGGCTTGCGAAACGGCCATAGCAACGGGTTTCCTGTTCCAAAAATTTGTACTGTGGGCGCGGATTTTAACCTGTTAGGACCCCCTTTCACTATGTCAATTTGCACAAGTATGGCTTTGTAGAGTCTATGCGAGGGCAGCGGCAACACCATTTAGCTGGTTAGAATTTCGCCAGAATCGTGTATACTCCCGCCACCCTTGGCGCTGGCGCGCCATATCGATAACCACTAAGGATTTTGGGGGCGAAGTGGATTTTTTCGTCTTTTTGAGTGAACAGTGGCTGCTGGTCGGCCTGCTTGTGGCTCTGCTCTATACGTTGGCTATCAGTGAGCGCTACCGGGCTGGTGTGCCGGTATCCCTGCATGAGGTGACCAGGCTGATTAACAGTGACGGGGCCCGGGTGCTGGATGTGCGTGACCGCAATGAATTTATTGCCGGTCATATCGTCGAAGCCGTGCATATTCCCCATGGAGAGCTTTCCGACCGCCTCGGCGAACTGGCGCCTTTGAAGGACAAGGTCGTTATTGTAGCGGACAAATTGGGCCAGCATGCGGGCCCTGCGGGGCGTCTGTTAAAACAGAAGGGCTTCCAGGTGCGCCGCCTCCAGGGAGGCATGAGCGAGTGGAGCAACCAAAACCTGCCTCTAGTCAAGGGCCAGGGCTAGGATGACCCGTGGCATTGATGACATTCGATGAAATTGAGTAATGCAAGAAATAGTCATCTATACAACCCGCTTCTGTCCCTATTGCATCCGGGCCAAGCGATTGCTAAGCGACAAGGGTGTGGTCTATCGCGAGATCGGTGTGGATAACAAACCGGGCCTGCGTGCACAAATGGCGGCCCTGGCCGGGCGACGCTCGGTGCCACAGATCTGGATCGGTGATTATCATGTGGGCGGTTGCGATGAGTTGATGGCGCTTGCGCGAGGGCATAAGCTCGATGACCTGCTTTCCGCCGCTAGTTGACGAAGGCTGGCGCCGGTGGCCACTCGCGGCCGCCGGTGTTTGCTTATTATCCAATCCGGGGCTTGAAACGGTATTTGTAGGCTCCACCTGGAGGCTTACTTACGGGGTCTTTCTCATGGAAGGCATCATTAATTTTTTTATAAAGAACAGGCGGTAACATGGCTGAAGAACTAAATGGCGCGGCGGTAAATGCAGAGGCTCCGAAAGTACAATTCGCGATGCAACGCATCTACCTGAAAGACCTCTCTTTTGAGACGCCAATGGGTGTAGAGGTGTTCAAAAAACAGTGGAAACCACAGGTTAACCAGGAATTGAATACCAAGACTGCCAAGATTGATGAAGATCTGTACGAAGTGGCACTGACCCTCACTATTACCGTCAAACTGGAGGAGGAGACTGCCTTTCTGGTGGAGGTGAAGCAGGCCGGCTTGTTTGGTATCAAAGGGTTGGAGGGCCAGCAACTGGCTCAGGCGCTAAATACTGCCTGTCCTCAAATCCTGTTCCCCTACGCCCGTGAGGTGATCGACAACGCCGTTGTCAAGGGCTCTTTCCCGGCTTTGATGCTGCCGCCGGTCAACTTCGATGCACTGTTCGCAACGGCTTTGAACCAGGCGCAAAAACAGGCTGAGGGTGCCCAGGCGCAAGCGGATGCTTAGCGGTTGCCCGAATGATAAAAGAGGCCCCTCCGGGGCACCGATAACTTATTTAAAATCAATTAGTTATCTGTAATTTGGTGCAAATCTGGTGCACCTCTTTTCATCTCTTTCTGGCTCTTTAACTTTAATAGCGCGATTTGTCGCGTGTGAGTCAGGAGGAGATTTATCATGTGGCCCTTGGACGGCCAGGCCCTACCCTTCTTGAAGGCCGCTGCTTCTTAGCCCAGTCCCGTACTTCCTCAGAAACCCACCGACGCCCTCCAATACCAGCAATCTTCACTGGCTGTGGGAATTCAGACTTTGCTGATATTCTGAAAACGGTTGACTCACTACAGCTCAAATAAGCCGCAATATCTTCGCTGGTCCAAAGCCGAGTATGCGCACCCCGAAGCGCGGCAGTGATTGTATCTACGATTTTTTCAACTTCGCTCATCGTTCCTTCCAATAAACTGCGGCGCGGCAGAGGCCGCACCTATCTTTCAACTCTCTAAAGTGCAGCGGCCAGCTTGACCAAACCCTTGGGGGTCACCAGCACTTGCTCCACTATCTTTTCGCTGCCGTCTGAGCGCTCTACGGTGTTTACCTTATGTTCCAGGTGGCCAGATTGGATGCGGTGCTGATATGCCGTCCAGCGGCCACCTGCGCGGCGATAAATCCATCGGTGGGACTGGAGCCAGGCAAACAGGTCTTTCGGGCGCGTCTGCAAATCTTTGGCTGCACTGGTGATACAGAGCGAGCCGTCACTGGTGGCGATTCGGTCATAGGCAATCACCTTGGGTTTCAGCTCGGCTACCTCTCCCTCCAGGCGTAGGCGTTCCTGTTCGGAGTCCATGGCTATCTTGAGGATGTCCATGCGGCTCAGGTCCTGGGGCCTGGCTGTGTAGCTACCGGTTTTGCGGATACTGGGCAAGACATGGCCAACAACCCATTCCTCGAAGGCTTCGGCCTCTGGGAGCTTGGAGCGCATGATCAGGCGGTAGACATCGCGTTCGGGGATGATGGTTACTTTTTGCTCTCTGCCCATGGCGTCGCGAATCGCGACCCCATCGGAAATGGCGCATTTACAGTGCTTGGCAATAGCATCCCGCGTATTTTTATAACCCAGCGCTTCAGCTACGTCCTTGCCAACAAAGTAGGGTTCGTCTTCGCGCTTGACTGTCCGCACTCGGTTTTGATGAAAGTTAAAGGGAATTATGTCGGTCATCGTTTCTCTCCTTGCCGTTCCTTAAGAGGCTTCTCTTACTCAAATCTCAACTTCCCACTCACAGTTTTTATCGATGCAGTTCTTGAAATCTTCTCTGATTCTCTTTCTTCGTATCCTCGTTACGCCACCACACTAGGCGGAGGACCACCAAGAAAAGAGGCCCGCCAAACACCGCCATTAACGTTGCCGGAAAAGATAAATTAGTGCCCATCAATCTCAGAGAGGCACTTAATGAACATATCCAAACGATTAGCAGGCAAGACAAGGAAAAAACCGATAGTTCCACTATTCCCCCTTTACGCTATGCCGCCACTTGCTCACGAATGGTCACACCACAATTCACTTGTACTAGGGTACGAGCCACCATAGGACTGGAATTTTCCATTTGTTCATCTGGGCTACCTGCTTTTATTGGGTGCCAGCCTCACATTCCACCAACTTGCCATCGATGACTTTGTAAATAGTTGTAGCGTCGGTCTTTTTATCAAAGATTTGCACCCAATCTACAAAGGGGTCTTTGGCTATTTGCTCTGCCTTTTCCTTTGCTTCCTCCTTGGTTTCGAGTGACTCCAGAAAATCTTTTACCCCGCCCATCAGTAAGTTATATGTGCCGCAAAAAAGTGCGTATCTATTCATTAGTTTCTCCAGACTTTATTAATAGTTAAGAGTGAGGGTGTATTTGTATACCCTGAATTGTTATCTCTTTTGGCGCCCGTATTTCTTTCTTTGAGGCGCTGCCTGTATTTTTCTTGATAAGCTCAGAAACTACCGCCTTCTCAAGGTCGGCATATTTGCCAGGATATAAAGCCACTCTTGAAGGGAGGGTATTTTTACGGAGTTGAAATTCATATATAAACCGCTGCACTTCACCTATTATCGCGGTGGCTTTTTTGTTGAGCTGTAATGCTGAAATGTCCATGGTTAATCCCTAAAAAGGGGCCCAGTACCTGCGACCCAAACAGTGGGGGTACAGCTGACTGAATACGCCAGGAGTGCGGTGGAAATATTTTTCCTTGTGAGAATATTCGTGAAAGCTAAGCAGCTTGTTCAGTTAAATTATTTCTGTACTGATCGACCAACTTGTCAAACTTCAGCAAGTCAGTTTCCAACTCATCAATGTAGTTATCATCACGCTCCATTTTTCGTACCGTAAGAGCCCTATCAATATTTTTTAGGGCGGGGCAATACAGAACAAAATGCCACCATTTGCGCCCTGTCAGCCACATACAGCCTTGTATCTGGTCCCTGAATTCATCTAGGCTTTCATCGAGTAAAATAGGCCGAAGACGCTCTGGAGAGACGAGACAC